>JAEWWO010000107.1 GCA_023396345.1 Bacteroidota bacterium | reverse complement strand
GAGTAAAGGTATATCGGTAATTGCAGATATCGTAATCAATCACAAAGCAGGTGGAGACGAAAAAGAAAAATTTCATGTTGTAAAAGTAGATGCTAATAACAGACAAAAAAATATATCGGAAGCTTTTGAAATAGAATCTTATACTAAGGTTACGTTTCCGGGCAGAGGTAAAAAATATTCAGATTTTGAATGGAATTTTCAGTGCTTTTCAGGTGTGGATTATGCCGACGGTCAGGGAGACGGAATCTATCAGGTAATACACGATCACGGAGACGGATGGGGAGAAATGATTGACAGCGAAAAAGGTAATTACGATTATCTGATGTATAACGATATTGAACATCGCAATCCTTTTGTACGTGAAGAATTGAATTACTGGGGAAAATGGTATCACGATCAGATTCATTTTGATGGCGTGAGACTGGACGCTGTAAAGCATCAATCGCCTAAGTTTTATCAGGAATGGCTCACCTTACTTCGTTCCAATACTGGAAAAAATATTTTTGCAGTAGGAGAGTACTGGGCTCCCGGTCAGCTGGAATTATTGCAAAAATATATTGATGCCACGGAAGGTTCCATGAGTTTGTTCGACTCATCGTTGCAGCAAAATTTTCATACGGCATCCCAAGAAGGAGAGCATTACGATTTAAGAAGAATTTTTGATGAAACGCTCACGTTGGCTGATCCTACGCACTCTGTTACTGTTGTAGATAATCATGATACACAACCCTTGCAGGCGCTGGAAGCCCCGGTAGAACAGTGGTTTAAGCCAATAGCTTATGCACTGATTTTATTGAGAAGAAATGGTTATCCCTGTTTGTTTGCCCCTGATTTATTCGGAGCTCATTACAAAGATTATGGAAATGACGGACAGGAATATGAAATTTTTCTGAACAGAGTAGATGGTATTGAAGGTATGCTGAAAGCCAGAAAAGAAAACGCTTATGGCTTGCAGCGCGATTATTTTGAAGATGCCCATTGTCTGGGCTGGACACGTGAAGGTGATGGTTACAACAAAGGCTGTGCGGTGCTTTTAAGTAACAAAGGTCAGTACGAAAAACCTATGGAAGTGGGTACAGCATATGCAGGACAATTTTTCTACGATCTTTTGGGAAAATTCGAACACAAAGTACAGATTGATGAAAATGGATGGGGCTTGTTTGCATGCCCCGCAGGAAATGTAAGTGTTTGGGTGCCGGAAAGATGATTTTACACACCTTGTCAAGGTTTTAAACCTTAACAAGGTGAAATATTACACCACCATTGAAAATATTCTTGTAGTAGGCATTTTGCGGAGCATACGTAAATCAAACGCCATACATACGTTGCGCAGGTAGGAGCGTCCTTCTTCTTTTACAATTATTTTATTATCCGAAATAGTAATCAATCCGTCAGTTTCCATTTCGCGTAGTCTGTCAATAATATCTGCGTATACATCCGTTTCTCCGGCATGAAAATCCGTTTCCATAAAGCACATAATATTCAGAATTTTTCTTCTTATCATCAGGTCTTCTTCGGTAAGTATATGTCCCTTGCAAACGGCAAGTTGTCCTTCATTGATTCTTTTCAGATAATCATCTACATTCTTTTCATTTTGCGCAAATGCATACCAGCAATCGGAAATGGAAGACACGCCGAGGCTAATCATGACCTGAGTGGAAGAAGAAGTATAGCCCATGAAATTTCTATGTATCTTTTTGTTTATCATGGACTGATACAAAGAGTCGCTTTCAAGAGAAAAATGGTCCATAGCTATTTCTTTATAATCCAGTTGTTCCAGCAACTCTTTACCTTTTTCATAAAGAATACGCTTGCTTTCGCCGTTCGGTAAATCTTTTTCTTCAAACCCTCTTTGTCCCACACCTTTAATCCATGGTACATGTGCATAAGAGTAATAGGCAATTCTGTCGGGCTGCAGAGATTTTGTAAGTTCTATTGTATTAATAACGGAAGACAATTCCTGAAAAGGTAATCCGAAAATTAAATCATGACTAATGCTTTCATATCCTATCTTGCGGGCGGTTTCTGTAACCTGCTTCACATTGTCGAAAGATTGTATTCTGTGAATGGCTTTTTGCACCTTAGGGTCGTAATCCTGTACACCAAAGCTTACACGTCTGAAACCCAGATTGTATAAGGTTTGTAAATGCTCTTCATTAGTGTTGTTAGGATGCCCTTCAAAGCTGAACTCTCTTTCGGGATGAATTTCTGATCCTTCAAAGATTCCTTTAAGTAATCTCTCCAGATTTTGAGGAGAAAAGAAAGTAGGAGTGCCTCCGCCAAGATGTATTTCCTTAATTACAGGTTTTTCTTTCAGAATATCTAAATAAATATTCCATTCCTTTAGCAATGCATCAATATACGGTTCTTCTACCGAATGTTGTTTGGTGATGCGTTTGTTGCAGGCGCAAAAAGTGCAAAGACTCTCACAATAGGGTAGATGTATGTATAAGCTAATACCTTCCTTAGCGTTACTTTCATCGAAAGACTGTTTCAGTTTTTGAGTCCATTTATCTACAGAAAAACTTTCTTCATCCCAGTACGGAACTGTTGGATAACTGGTGTAACGTGGTCCGGGAACATTGTATTTGTCTATTAATTGCGCAGCAGTATTCATAATAATTTAAAGGTGCGAAAGTACGAATTGTATTTGTGTAAATGACGGGCAGATTGTAATTTCCCTGACATAAATAATTTATTGTATAATAAAATAGGTATCAATAAAAAGATTTTTCCTGAAAAATTTAATTTATATTTGATAAATGAAAAATCTATCGATTAACCTGAAAATCAGTTACTTACTTTATACTTGGTAAAAAATATAATTCTGAAAGCTTGTAAAAAACCGAATTTTTTAAAATCAAATCTTTAAACATGAAAACTATCAATCTCAAAAATTTCTTTTTATTAGTCATTCTTGCTATGTCAGTAACATTCTTCTCTTGCAAAAAGAAGGACCAGCAGTCGCGTGAAGATATGCTCATTGGTATTTGGACTGATGATTATTTAAAAGCAACTATATATGGCGATAAAGACGTGGTATTGGCAGAAGACAGAGAAAAAATTTCTGCTGAAGATGCAGGTACACTTGAGTTTCGTGATAATGGAGTTGTAATCAGCGATAGTGAGCAGGGAAATTGGAGACTTTCGGGTAATAATCTTATCATTCAATATGTTTTTGATGGCGAAAATATTACCGAGAGCATGAGGGTAAAAGAGCTTACAAATAACAGATTAATAGTGGTAGTATCAACGGAAGACCGTGAATTGTTTGATGCGCTTGAGTTGCCCGCAGAGGTAAAAAAGTTAATTCTTGAGTCCGAGTATCGAAAAGTAATAAGGCCAGGCATTTATACATCAGTTGATTTTTTGGATTCTCACAAAAAAAGATTACTTTTGCACACTTATGTACATAAATTTGAGGGTTTTTTATCAAATTTTAATCTGTAATTTATTGAAGTTATAGCATTAGCTATATTATAATGCATTTATATACAATGCGTTAATGCTTTTATTGTGTTACAGAAACAAAAGTTTAATAAGAAATTTTCGTTAGTTTTTATTTTCAAATTTGAAACAAAAATATGGCAATCAAAAAAGACAATCGTCCAAAATCCAATTTCTCTCAAATTACTATTGGACTTGCTTCTCCGGACTCAATACTTGAGCGCAGTTACGGAGAAGTCTTAAAGCCCGAAACCATCAACTACCGTACTTATAAACCCGAAAGAGACGGGTTGTTCTGCGAAAGAATTTTTGGTCCTGTAAAGGATTACGAGTGTGCTTGTGGAAAATATAAAAGAATCCGTTACAAAGGCATCGTTTGTGACCGTTGTGGAGTAGAAGTTACTGAAAAGAAAGTGCGTCGCGAGCGTATGGGACACATCAAACTGGTAGTACCCATCGTGCATATCTGGTATTTCAAAAGCTTACCCAATAAAATCGGTTATTTGCTGGGAATGAGCTCTAAAAAGCTGGAAACTATTGTTTACTACGAAAGATACGCAATTATTCAGGCGGGTGTTTTAGAAGATAAATTCCAGACAGGAGATTTGCTTTCCGAAGAGGAATACTTAGATGTAATTGATGCGCTTCCTCAGGATAATCAATATTTACCTGATGATGATCCGCAGAAATTTATTGCTAAGATGGGAGCTGAAGCAGTTTCTGATCTTTTGGCAAAATTAGACCTGGATTCTCTGAGCTTTACCTTACGTAATGCTGCAGCTAACGAAACTTCACAGCAACGTCGTGCAGATGCTTTAAAGCGTTTGAGTGTAGTTGAGTCTTTCCGTGATGCACAAACAAGAATTACCAAC
>JAEWWO010000047.1 GCA_023396345.1 Bacteroidota bacterium | reverse complement strand
GTTCATAACACTGTTAATCATATGGATTTTCACTTTGCTGGCCGGTTTTGTACCCTCCATTGCAAGAGCAGCGGTAATGTTCAGTTTCATTATCATCGGTGAAATGCTCTCCCGAAAAACAAATATTTATAATTCGCTTGCCGTATCGGCATTGGTATTATTATTAATAAATACCTACACGCTGTGGGATGTCGGCTTTCTGTTATCTTATTCTGCCGTATTGAGTATTGTAGTGTTTCACAAACCCATTCATCAGCTTTTATTTATCGAAAACAAATTATTGCAAATGCTGTGGAATGTAATATCCGTAACACTTTCAGCACAAATACTTACGCTACCTTTTATACTTTACTACTTTCATCAGTTCCCTGCTTTATTCATCATCTCTAACCTGATTGCTATACCGTTATCCGGATTAATACTCTACATGGAAGCATTTTTAATATTATTATCACCCATACCATTTCTGGCAAAACCAGTAGGTTATATAACCGAAGAATTAATCAGCTGGTTTAACAATATTATAGTTTACATAGATCAAATTCCATTTGTTCTTGTCAGAAACATTCATTTCAGTGGCTTACAGACTTTTCTTCTTTTCATCTTCATAGCTCTATTGTATATTATTCTGGTAAAGAAAAAGTATAAGCTACTGTTTCATGGCATTGTTATGTTTATTGCTATTATTGCTATCGGATTTATTGAAAAAAATAAACATAAAAATCAGCAGAAAATTATTGTCTACAACACTTCTCAAAATTTAGTAATTAATTTTATTGAGGGATATCGGTCTTTTATACTTTCAAAAGAAGATATAGCAAAAGGTTCAACCACAGATATATATGTAATACAACCCTCGCATCATTATTTTCATACAAAAGAAAAAGATAACCTGGCGGACATCAGTACAAACTTCCCTTATGTGTCTTATAAGGGTTATAAAATTTTTGTTTTACGGGATAATAAAACGCTCCCTCAAAACGCAAATCCTGATATTAATCTGGTGATAGCAGACGATTATAACGATGAATTAGAGACCGCCCGCAATATTTTTCCCAATGCTGCATTTGTTTTTGCCAATACCAACAGATTTTGGAAGACAGAACAATGGAAAAAACAATGCAATGCCTTAAATTTGCGCTGCCACGCTACCTCCGTTGACGGTGCTTTTGTTGTAGACGTGCAATAATTATTACAAAACATTATCATGCAAAAGAAAATTAGTGCAGCATTAATCTCTGTTTTTTACAAAGACGGTTTAGAACCGTTAATTAAAGAATTACAAAATCAGAATATAACTATTTATTCAACAGGAGGAACACAAAGTTTTATTGAGAACCTTGGAGTAAAATGTGTACCTGTTGAAAGTCTTACATCTTACCCTTCCATTTTAGGAGGAAGAGTTAAAACCCTGCATCCATCAGTATTTGGAGGCATATTAGGCAGAAGAGATAATGCACAGGATATGGATGAAATGAAAGAATACAACATTCCTGAAATTGATCTTGTAATTGTGGATTTATATCCATTTGAAGAAACACTTAAAAGCACTGATGATGAAAAATTAATCATAGAAAAAATTGATATCGGCGGACCTTCCATGATTCGTGCTGCTGCAAAAAACTACAAAGATCTTGTAGTGATTTCAGACAAAAATGATTATGCCACCTTAGAGCAAATGCTTAGTGCTCAAAACGGAGAAACTAGCCTTGAACAGCGCAAAGCCTTTGCAGCGAAGGCTTTTGAGGTAGCCATGAATTATGATATTGCTATCAGCAATTATTTTAACGATGCTGTAGTGCAACCCTTAAATAATAAAACAGGATTAAGGTATGGCGAAAATCCGCATCAGCAGGCAGCTTTTTACGGCAATTTATCAGAAATTTTTACACAAGTAAATGGCAAAGAGCTTTCTTATAATAATCTGGTAGATGTAGACGGAGCCTTGCGTTTAATACAAGAATTCAGTGAAGAAAAAGATGCAGTTTTTGCTATATTTAAACATACCAATACCTGCGGAATTTCCATCAGGCAAACATTAAAAGAAGCATGGGATGCCGCACTGGCAGGAGATCCTGAAAGTGCTTTTGGTGGTGTAATAGTTACCAATAAAAACGTTGATACAGAAACTGCCAATGCCATCAATGAAATTTTCTTTGAAGTATTGATAGCACCTTCTTTTGATGAAGAGGCACTCAATATTTTAAAATCTAAAAAGAACAGAATTTTATTGCAATTGCAGGAAAATATGATACTGCCCGCAAACACGTATAAATCTGTATTAAACGGAACCATTACACAAAAAGAAGATATGGGTAACACGATTGAATGGAATGAAGCTGGAGGAAGAAATTGCACATCGGAAGAAAAAGAAAATTTATTATTTGCCAACATTGTGTGCAAGCATTTAAAAAGCAATGCCATTGCTTTAATCAAAGACAAGCAGTTGATAGGAAAAGGATGCGGGCAAACCAGCCGTATTGATGCTTTAAGACACGCTATTGAAAAAGCCGGACAATTTAATTTTGATTTAAACGGTGCTGTACTTGCTTCCGATGCATTTTTCCCGTTTGATGATTGTATTAAAATTGCACATAACGCAGGCATTACCGCATTTATACAACCCGGTGGTTCTATCAGAGATAAAGACAGTATTGCCTATGCAAAAGACAATGCTTTAGCAATGGTAATTACCGGCATGAGGCATTTCAGGCATTAGGACTGAGGTTGAGGCTAAGGATGAGATTAAGATTGAGGTTAAGGTCGAGATATAAATAAAATGCTGTCTTCAATTGAAGGCAGCATATTTTTTATTGGATATGATTATTAAAACTTGTAGCCTAAACCGAATCTTACACTCGTGTATTCATAATTTTGTATAGATCTGTAATCGTCAAAACCTTTGGAGAATACTCCTCCGGGTATAATTTCAAACTTAATCAGAAAATCATCGGCAACATCAACAGACTGAAAAATATTGAAAGCAATGGAATTCACTGTAGCTACGCCTCCAATATTTTGCCAGTAATTTCCTGATTGATTATATGTATGATAACC
>JAEWWO010000405.1 GCA_023396345.1 Bacteroidota bacterium | reverse complement strand
CATCAGCACCTCTCAATGCATCTGCTATGTCCTGCACACTAAACGGATTCACGGTTGTACGTCCGCCAATCCACAAAATATCAACGCCAAATTCCAATGCATTTTCTACCTGCTTGGGAGTAGCAACCTCAACAGCCATCAATAATCCGGTAGCTTTTTTGGCAGCCTGCAACCAGGGCAAACCTTTTACACCAATACCTTCAAAACTTCCGGGACGTGTGCGTGGTTTCCAAATACCCGCACGAAAAATATCTACCTTACCTGTAGCCGATAAGCCTTTGGCTGTTTCCAAAATTTGCTCTTCAGTTTCTGCACTGCACGGACCGGAGATAATCATGGGTCTTTTATGCCAAACCTTGTATAAAGTTTCTTTTTGTTTTTGCAATTCTTCTGCGTTCATTGTTTTACTATTTTATCTGGATTAAAATAATTTTATTAACTGATTTTAAATTTATCACATTCCATAAGCTCTCCAATTCTCACTTTGTTTACATGCGTGAAGATAACGTTACTATCTAACTTCTCAAACTCTCTTGCCTTTTTAATGCAATAATCAATTTTATAGGCAACCGCAATGCATACACGTTTACCTTTCACAATTGCCATTCCCATATAAATATATTCTCCTAAAATAAATTCGTCGCTGTTGACCCATGCGATTTCCTTTTCTAATTTCGGATTCATATTTTATTATTTTTTTCTTCCTGAAGGTCTGCTGCTGGCATCGTTCATTCTGATTTTTCTTCCTCTGAAATTCTTACCGTCCAAAGATTTAATCAATTGCTTTGAAGCCTTTTTATCTATTTCCACCCAACTGTTCAACTCGCGTAAATCTATTCTTCCCAATACGTCTTTACTTAAATCGGAAATATCTAAAATAAACTGTATAAAGTTTGATTTATGAAAACCATCTTTAGTTCCCAGATTTACAAACAGTCTTGCAGTGTCACCTTTTGGTGAATTATAATTGCTTCCTTCTCTGCGCTCGTTGCGCGAGGCATTTCTATCATTTCCTCTTCTTGCATCCTGATGATTGTTGAGGTCTTCAGAATTTTCGTAGTATTTTAAAAATCTGTCAAACTCAAGTGCAGCCACACGTTTAAGAATATCTTCCTTACTTACCTCTGCAAATTTTTCCTGTAGCATGGGTACATAAGTTTCATATTCATCATTGGTAATATCTGCATTCAGCAATCTGTCCATATAAAAATAAAACTGTTTTCTGCACACATCTTTACCTGATGGAATTTCCATTTTATTGATGGTGGCCTTAGATACTTTTTCAATCTGCTTTAATTTATACACCTCTCTGGAATGCACAATACTCATACATACACCGGTGCTTCCTGCTCTTCCCGTTCTGCCGCTTCTGTGTGTATACACTTCAATATCGTCGGGCAATTCATAATTGATGACGTGTGTTATTTCTTTCACGTCAATACCACGCGCTGCAACGTCTGTAGCAATTAACAACTGCAAAGCACGATCTCTGAACTGATTCATAACCTTATCGCGCTGGGGCTGTGTTAAATCGCCATGCAAAGCATCAATATCATATCCTTCCCTGATTAATTTTTCTGTGATATTCTGTGCATCCACTTTTGTTCTGGTAAATATAATACCGTAAATACCCGGATTAAAATCTATCAGTCTTTTTAAAGTTTCGTAACGGTTTGCAGCCGTTGTAACATAATACTGATGATCAATACTTGTGTTAACGGTATTGGCTTTACCTACAGTAACCTCTACGGGATTTTGCATATACTTCTTGCTTACCTTTCTGATTTCAGCAGGCATAGTAGCACTGAAAAGCCACGTGGAATCACGGTTTGGCGTGTTGCCCAAAATAAATTCTATGTCTTCCTGAAAGCCCATATTCAGCATTTCATCAGCTTCGTCTAATACTACATATTTTATTTTATCAAGATGAATAGCTTTTCTTTCGATTAAATCTATCAATCTTCCGGGTGTTGCCACTACAATCTGTACACCTTTTTTGATGTCTTTCATTTGCATCACAATACTGGCTCCGCCGTATACTGCAACTATTTGTACGCCTTTGATATATTTTTTAAAATTGATTATTTCCTTTACTATCTGCATACACAATTCGCGTGTAGGACAGACAATTAAAGCCTGAGGATGCTTCTGACCCTCGTCTATTAATTGCAAGAGAGGCAAACCAAATGCAGCTGTTTTTCCAGTACCAGTTTGTGCCAGACCTATAAAGTCTTTTTGCCCTAAAAGCAGCACGGGTATTGATTTTTCTTGGATTTCTGTTGGATGTTGAAATCCAAGATCGTTTACAGCATTCAGAATTCTCTCATCTAATGCTATGTCTTCAAATTTTATCATTGTATTTTATTATAAAACAGACGAAATTATCTGTCTAATATCTTTTTAATTTTATTACTGTTATCAATTAATTCTGTAAGAAAATCCCAGTTTTCTTTTTCAAGAGATGCTTTAAATTTTCTTAACTGTGTTATATGCTCATTCAGCACATCCAAAACATTTTCTTTGTTTTGCATAAAAATAGGCACCCAGGTTTTCGGATTGGATTTTGCCAAACGCACTGTACTTTCAAAACCTGAGCTTGCCAAATCGAATATATTGTCTTCTTCTCTTTCTTTTTCTAAAACGGTGTTTGCCAAAGCAAAACTTGTGATGTGCGAAATATGCGAAACATACGCCAGGTGTACATCGTGTGCCATTCCGTTCATATATACAATATGCATTCCTATTTCCCGAATAATAGCTTCAACCTCTGTTACCACATCTTCATCGCTGTCTTCCTTGCTACAGATAATAAAATTTTTTCCCTGCAATACATTGTGCAAGGCAGCTTCAGGCCCACTGAATTCGGTTCCCCACATAGGATGCGTAGGCAAATATCTTCTGCGCTTCGGATGATTTGCCACAGCTTTTATTAAAGCCTCTTTGGTAGAACCCATATCTATCACAATCTGTTTATCTACTAAATCTAAAACTTTGGGCAGCACTTCCACACAGGTATCTACAGGTACCGACAAAATTATTAAATCAGCAGCATTTACAGCTTCTTCCAAGGGTAATAATTCATCTACAATCCCCAGCTCCAAAGCTCGGGCTTCAGATGCCCTTCCTACACTTATTCCAATTATTTTTTTTGCCAGCTTATTATCTTTTAAGGCAAAGGCAAAAGTACCTCCTATAAGCCCAAGCCCAAGTATAGCAACAGTTTCAACTTTTGAAATATGATTATTAAAATCAGACATTACTTTAATTCAATTTAGATTTCTTAATTCTGGAAATTGATTCATCAAATCTTTGTTCATTTCCACAGAGTGATATTCTGATGTATCTGTTTCCCTGACTGCCAAATATACCACCCGGTGTAATAAATACATTTGACTGGTACAACACATCATCTGCTATTTGATAGCAATCATTATACGCATCCGGAATTTTAGCCCATATAAATAAACCTGTCTGTGTTTTATCATAAGAACATTCAAGCAAATCCAATAATTCATATACTTTTGTTCTGCGAGTGTGATATACCGCATTCATTTGATCGTGCCACTCTTTTCCTAAGGTCAAAGCTTTTGCAGCTGCATATTGCAACGGTGCGAACATGCCACTATCCATATTACTTTTAAACCTCAACACCTCCTCTATTCTCTGCGCATTGCCCAGCATCATACCTATTCTCCAGCCCGCCATGTTGTGCGATTTGCTGAGAGAATTTAATTCTATCGCCACATCCTTAGCTCCAACAACAGATAAAATGCTTAACGGTTGATCATTTAAAATAAAGCTGTAAGGGTTATCATGCACCACCAGTATATTATGTTTTTTTGTAAAAGATATAATCTGCTCAAACAGTTCTTTTGAAGCGGCTTTTCCTGTTGGCATCTGTGTGTAATTCACAAAAAATAATTTCACTTTCGATAAATCATTCTTTTCGATTTCTGCGAAATCAGGCAACCAGCTATTCTCTTCATTCAGATTATACGTAAGTGCTTTTGCCCCTGTAAGTTTAATATTACTGGCATAAGTTGGATAGCCCGGATTCGGCACCAATGCTATATCTCCTTCATCCAAATAAGTCATGCAAATGTGCATGATTCCTTCTTTTGAACCCATTAAAGGAAGAATTTCGCTGTTAGGATTCAGTTCTACATTATACCATTTTTTATACCATTCACTCATGGCATTTCTCAACACGGGCAAGCCTTTATAACCTTGATATCCGTGTAGATTTGGTTCCAGACTTCTTTCGTTCAGCTCTTTGATTACTTCAGGATGCGGAGGCAAATCAGGACTTCCAATTCCCAGATTCAGAACATTTTTTCCCTGCTTGTTCATCTCTTCTACTTCTCTTAGTTTTTTGGAAAAGTAGTATTCTTCTACACCCTGTAATCTTTTAGAAACGTTCATTTAATTATTAATGGTTAATTATTAATGATTAGTGTTTAATTTATTTATTGACCTTTTCGAAGAAACAATTATTGAAGTAATTAATTAATTATCTCCACTGCATCAAAATGAATATTTTCAAACTCTTTTATTATGTTATAATTCTTCATAATTAAACATTAATCAGTTAAGAGACTTTCCGCTTTTGTAAATTCCGTAAATTTTCATCTCTTCCGTTAACGGATCAATTTTTTTCATCAACTTGAAGAACTGAGATTTATTATCAAACTCCATATCTACATGGAAGCTGTATTTCCAGTCGCTTCCTGGAATCGGAAAACTTTGCAGCTTCGTTAAGTTTATTCCTGCATCATTTACTTTATTCAGCACTTTTGCCAGACTACCTCTGGAATTATCGGTATGAAAATAAACAGAAGCTTTGTTGGCATCTTCAATTTCTTCAGCAACTTCGGCTCTGTTTAAAATTAAAAAACGCGTGTAATTATTTTTCAGTGTATGAATAGAAGGCGCAACTATATCAAGATTATAAATCTTTGCAGCCAGCGCACTTGCTATAGCTGCAGTGGTTTTACTTTTATTTTTAGATATTTTTTTTGCACTCAATGCTGTGTCATCGGATTCTACCAGCTTCCAGGGATGCTTATCTAAAAATTGTTCGCATTGTTGCAATGCCATCGGGTGCGAATGCACTTCTTTAATATCTTCCAGTTTTACACCTTTATTAACCATCAGATTCTGACTTATTTGCAGATATACTTCACCTATAATTTTTAAATTACTTTTTAATAACAGATTGTAATTGGGTAGGATGCTTCCCGCAATTGAATTTTCTATAGCCATCACTCCGCCACTACTCTCTTTTTTATTGGAAGCTATTTTTATTACTTCTTTAAAAGTATTGCAGCATACCACTTCAACGTTTCCGTTATAAAATACTTCTGCTGCTTCCTGATGAAAACAGCCGGGAAACCCTTGTATAGAAACAATATTTTTTTGTTCAATTAATTTCTGTCTGATACTTTTTGCCATACTATATTAAAAAAATCTCAATCCGTTTGGACTGAGATTTTATACTTTTAATGATTTTAGTTTATTTGGGTTTAAGCATAACAACTCAGTCTATTTTTGCTAAAATAGAAATAACCAAAAAAATAAAAGAAATTGTTATTGCTTTGCATATACTCTATTAATTCTGTGCAAATGTAATATAATATTTAATACAACAAAAAAAAATTTAATTAACGG
>JAEWWO010000402.1 GCA_023396345.1 Bacteroidota bacterium | reverse complement strand
GTATAATTTCCTTTTACAAGTTTACCTGTACTTTCCAGTAAAATCACATTGTCGTCTACATTGCGTTCAGCAGTATTATTTTCATTCAGGATAAATACATTCCCTAATAAAAAATCTGCAAGTTTGCTGTATTTACTGTCCACTTCAATTACATCCAAAGCAGCAGTAGCACCGGGAACTTCTTTAGGTGTAAAATAAAAATCATTTACTTTATCAAGCAGGAAGAAATTTGCTTTCCCTTTTTTATTTTTATCAAGCAGCTCAATGGCTTGCAAACCTTCGGAAAAATTATTTACTACATAATAGTTCAGATAGGGCTCCAGCACATTTTCCAATGCGGCACGATATTCTTCTTCTACATATATAATATCTGAAAGTATGGGAGCCTGATGATTCCATTCCTGATTGTTGTGCAGAAATTTTACACTTTCCGGATAACCTTCCATTGAATCGATGAGCGACTTCAAAAGGTCGTGTTCATTACGTTTTGCGTCGAGTGTTCTGTTTTCTACCGCCAACTCGCTGCGTAGATTTTCCAGATCTGATTGTGTAGAGAATATTTTTTGTTTCGCACTTTCATGCTGCTCGCGAATGGTTTCCAGATCTTCTCTTTTATTTACAAGAATTTCTTCTTTTTCTTCCAGTTGCTGTTTTACTTTATCCAGTTCGCTGAGACGAAAATTATTTTCTTCTGTAATTTGTACCTGCGAACGAATAAGATTTTGAATATGGCTGTCAGAAACCGCAACTTTCTTCTCTGCATCAAACTGCGTACGCTGCGTTTGCAAATGTCCTGAACGCAAATTTTCAGCGTGTTTTCTTTTTTCTTCAAACACAGCTTTTCTTTTTTCTACCTGTTCTTTAGCATCAGCAATAGTATCGTTCAGTTGCAAAAGCTTTTCCTGTTCATCATTTAATTGTGTCTGAGACGCTTCAATACTTTTGGTGAACTCTTCAACTTTTGCCGTAGCATTATCAAGGAATGTTTTGTAACCGGTTTCTTTTTCTTTTAAATAATGAAATTTTTGTATGGCAAGATTTTTTTCATTTTCTTCCGTTCTCAGATTCTGCAATAATTCCTGAAAGGCGTGCTGCATAACCTGTAGCGCATTTTCCTGCTCAAGATAACTATTCTTATCTCCTTCAAGTTTTGCTTCCTCTGCTTCAATATCTTTTTCCAGCTGTTCGCGCTTATCGGTTTCAGATTGAATTTTTTCTGATAAATCTTTGTACGTATCGTTAAAACCGCTAAGAGCAGCTTTTGCCAGTTCAATAGAAGTTTCTTTATAATCTTTTTTTATTTCGTAAAAACGTTCGGCTTTGCGCGCCTGACTTTCGAGTGTTTTTAATTGATTATTTATTTCAAATAATAAATCTTCAATACGCGCCAAATCCTGTTCGGTAGCATCAAGTTTTAGCTTGGCTTCTTTTTTTCTGGTTTTGTAAATAGTGATACCAGCTGCCTGCTCCAGCATTTTTCTACGGCTGTTATCCTTATCTTTAATAATATCATCTACCATCCCCAACTCAATAATAGCGTAGCTGTCGGTGGAGATACCCGTATCCATAAACAGATTTTGAATATCTTTTAAACGGCAGGCAACATCGTTAAGACGATATTCCGAATCACCGTTTTTATAAAATCTTCTGGTGACCGTAACGGTAGAAAATTCTGTCGGCAATAAATTTCTTGTATTTTCAAATGTCAGGCTCACTTCTGCCATGCCGCTCGCACTTCGGTTCTTACTTCCGTTAAAAACCAAAGCTTCCAGATTTTCACTACGCAACTGCGAGATTTTCTGCTCGCCTATCACCCAGCGAATACTGTCAATAATATTACTTTTTCCGCAGCCATTAGGACCAATAATGCCGGTAATACCCTCATCAAAATTAATGATGGTTTTATCAGCAAAACTTTTGAATCCTTTTATTTCTAATTGTTTTAAACGCACTTTACCTCAATTTACAAACGGCGAAAATATGTTTTTTTTCTGATTTATATGTTAAATGAAAAATGGTGAAGATAAGTTGTGGAAAAGATAATATCTTGAATAAATTTGATGGTCTTAAATTGGTATTTTTAAAAAAATATTTTGATGAAAAAAATGCTTGTATTTATTTCTATCTAGTTGGCTGCTTACCTGCTTATTTGTTTGCTTGCTTATTTGTTTCAGGAAAAATTAATTTTTCATCCTGAAATAACTGATAAAAATAAAGCATACAACTTTTCAGGAAATCTTGAGGAACTATTTATTGAAACTAAAGACGGTAAATCATTAAATATCATTCACTTTAAAATAGAAAATCCATAAGGCGTAATATTCTATCTACATGGAAATGCCAGAAATCTGGAATCCTGGGGAGAAATTGCAGAAATTTATACCGATTTGCAATATGATGTTTTTATGATGGATTACAGAGGATTTGGCAAAAGTGAAGGTAAAATAACGAATGAAAGACAGTTGCACGAAGATCTACAATTAGCTTATAATCAACTTAAAAAAAGATTTGATGAAAGTAAAATAGTAGTCATCGGTTATTCTATCGGGACAGGAATGGCAGCCAAAGTTGCATCTGAAAATACACCTCGCTTACTAATACTTCAATCACCGTATTACAACCTCATCGATATAAAAAATAAAAGCTTTCCGATATTGCCCAACTTTATTTTGAAATACACTTTAAAAACAAATGAATTCTTGAAAGAATGTGATATGCCTGTTGTTATTTTTCATGGTGATAAAGATGAAGTGATTTATTACGGTTCTTCCACGAAACTAAAGAATGAATTCAGCCACATAGAATTTATTACTTTAAAAAATCAGTCGAACAATGGGATGACATATAATCCGGCATATCAAACTGAACTCAAAAGAATTCTGGAATAATTTCCAAAAAATAAATATCTCTCTATCCATTTAAAATAAATAAGTTATGATCCTTTTCGAGATTGCTTCAAAGGGTTTTAAACTTCTTTAAAATTTTTTGGCACGCCGTTGGATTATTAGGTGTTATAACAAACAAATTAAAAATTAAGAATATGAAAAGCCTTAAAAATATATACAGCAAATTATTATTAATCTTACCTTTTGTATCAGTAGCCCTTGCATTTTTAATACTACAACCGACAGGAGTAGTAGGAATAGGCATGACGCTTTTAATCGGGATAATAACTTATTTTTTCCTGTGGGTAATGGCCCAAATTATTACGCCTAACCTTAAATATCAATATGTAAAAGTCAGAAACAAAAGTAACCAGTAGACAAATTACAAATTAAATATATATCCTATACCACATTTCATTTGAGATGTGGTATTTTTTATGAAAATACTCCCGAAGAACTAATAAATCATAAGCAGAAAAAACATTCTTAAAATCGTAAGTAAATTTGTATTTTCGTTTGCTTTGAGACCATAAAATTTTTCGGGGGAATAAATATGCAATTTTCACATCTTCATGTACATTCTGAGTATTCACTGTTAGATGGCGCAGCATCTATATCGAGCTTATATAAAAAAGCAGAGAAAGAAGGCATGCCCGCAGTTGCACTTACCGACCATGGTAATATGTTCGGTATTTTTGATTTTGTTTCGCAGGCATGGAAGAATACAAAAATTATTGGTAAAGACTCTAACGGAAAAGACATAAAAGAGCCGGTGGTAAAGCCCATTGTAGGCTGCGAGTTGTACGTTGTGGATGACCGTTTTCAAAAAACATTTTCAAAAGAATTAAAAGATAAAAGATATCATCAGGTTTTACTGGCGAAAGATGAAACAGGCTATCACAATCTTGTAAAACTAACTTCACTCGGATATATCGAAGGGATGTATTCAAAATATCCGCGTGTAGATAAAAAGCTGATAGAGCAATATCACGAAGGACTGATTGCTACCACTTGCTGTATTGGTGCATATGTACCTCAGGCAATTTTGTATAAGTCCGAAGAAGAAGCAGAGAAAGAATTTAAATGGTGGCTCGACTTATTTGGCAACGACTATTTTATAGAACTACAGCGGCATAATATTCCTGAACAGGAAAAAATAAACAATACTTTATTAGCTTACGCAAAGAAATATAATGTGTCTGTTATTTGCACCAACGACAGTCACTACACCAACATTGAAGATTACAATGCACATGACATTCTTCTTTGTATCAACATGGGTGAAAAGCAGTCTACGCCGGGGTTTGACGATTTTG
Organism: Bacteroidota bacterium; assembly: GCA_023396345.1. Lineage (GTDB taxonomy): Bacteria > Bacteroidota > Bacteroidia > Chitinophagales > Chitinophagaceae > Haoranjiania. Next base: position 3,546 of record JAEWWO010000402.1, on the reverse strand, counting down.
TAAACGACGATACACAAATTAAAAACCGTAGGTTTAAATTTCCAAACGATCAGTTTTATTTTAAAACAAAAGAAGAAATGCATCAACTGTTCAAAGATGTGCCGCAGTCTTTGGACAATACACAAATGATTGTAGACCGGGTGAAACCTTTGCAGTTAAAAAAAGATATTTTACTTCCTGCATTTCCCATTCCGGAAGAATTCAGAAAGACGAATGATGCAAAACTAAATCAATGGAGCTATCTGCATTTTCTAACCTATGAAGGAGCGAAAGAAAGATATTCGGAAATAACTACAGAAGTAAAAGAACGTATAGATTTTGAACTGGATGTAATCAGAAATATGGGCTTTGCCGGCTACTTTCTGATAGTGATGGATTTTATTAAGGCAGGACGCAACATGGGTGTATTTGTCGGGCCCGGACGTGGTTCCGCAGCTGGAAGTGTGGTAGCTTATTGCATTGGTATCACCAACATCGATCCTATTAAATACGATTTACTGTTTGAGCGTTTTTTGAATCCTGACCGTTTATCCATGCCGGATATTGATACGGATTTTGATGATGAAGGCAGACAAAAAGTAATTGATTATGTGGTGGAAAAATACTCCAAGCAACAGGTAGCACAGATTATCACCTATGGTACGATGGCTGCAAAAATGAGTATTAAAGATGTGGCGCGTGTAATGGATTTGCCACTTTCCGACTCTAATGCGCTTGCCAAACTGGTTCCGGAAAGACCGGGTACAAAACTTTGGAGAGTGTTGCATGCACCTATCAGCAAATCGGAAGAAAAAGACGGTGAAAAATCTCTGGAAAGTAAAGAAGGATATCAGGCTGATGAAATTGAAAGAATAAAGAAACTACGCGAAGTATACAATACACCCGGTTTGCAGGCAGATGTTCTGCACGAAGCGGAAAGACTGGAAGGAAAAGTACGCAACACGGGCATTCACGCGGCAGGCATCATCATTGCACCGGAAGACCTGACTAATCTTATTCCTGTAGCCACAGCCAAAGACTCTGATTTGTGGGTTACACAGATTGAAGGAAAAGTAATTGAAGATGCCGGTGTAATTAAAATGGATTTTTTAGGATTAAAAAATCTTTCCATAATCAAAACTGCGCTTCAGTTAATTAAAGAAAATCATGGAATTGATTTAGACCTCGAAAATATTCCGCTGGATGATAAGTTGACTTACGAACTGTATCAGCGTGGTGAAACCAATGCTACGTTTCAGTTTGAAAGCCCCGGCATGCAAAAACACTTACGCGATTTAAAGCCTGACGTTTTTGGCGATTTGATTGCCATGAATGCTTTATACCGTCCGGGACCATTGAAATATATTCCTGATTTCATTAAGCGAAAACATGGATTGGAAGAAGTAGTTTATGACCTGCCTGAAATGGAAGAATATCTGCAAGACACTTATGGCATTACGGTGTATCAGGAGCAGGTGATGCTACTATCGCAAAAACTTGCAGGCTTTACCAAAGGTAATGCTGACGTACTTCGTAAAGCGATGGGTAAAAAACAAATTGATGTTCTGAACAAAATGGAACAACAATTTCTGGAAGGTGCTAAAGCTAAAGGACATCCGGAAAATGTACTTAAAAAAATATGGAGCGACTGGAAAGAATTTGCACAATATGCCTTTAATAAATCGCACTCTACCTGCTATGCATTTGTAGCTTATCAAACAGGATATTTAAAAGCGCACTACCCTTCTGAATACATGGCAGCAGTACTGAATCACGCAGGTGATATCAGCAAAATCACTTTCTTTATGGAAGAGTGTAAACGCATGGGCATAAAAGTACTGGGGTGTGATATTAATGAATCGCACAAAGGATTTGCCGTAAACAACAAAGGAGAAATACGCTTTGGATTTGGCGGACTGAAAGGTATGGGCGATGCAGCTATTGACAGCATTATCAATGAAAGAAAAACGAACGGACAATTCAGCGATATATTTGACTTTATAAAAAGAGTTAATCAGCGTGCTGTAAATAAACGTTCTGTAGAAAGCTTAATTTACTCCGGCGCATTTGATTGTTTCCCTGAAATGCACCGTGCGCAATACTTTGCCACACAACCCAATGAAAATGCCAACAATCTCGAAAGGATTATAAAATTCGGAAACGTATTCCAATCCAGTCAGCAACAAATGACTAATTCACTCTTCGGAGATCTGGAAATGCCGGAAGCCACGCCGCCTGAAATATTACCTTGTGCAGAGTGGAATCTGATGGAAAAACTGGATTTTGAAAAAGAAGTTACAGGAATTTATATAAGCGGTCATCCGTTGGATAAATATAAATTTGAAATGGGCAATTATCATATTGTGCCTTTGGATGAATTTATAAAAATTAAAGATGACACGGAAACAGTTAGCAAGATTAATAGAAATTTTAAACTTGCAGGATTGATTACGGAAGCAGCTCACAGACTTACAAAAACAGGAAGAGAGTTCGGTTCTATTACGCTGGAAGATTATACAGGTAAAACAGAACTGATGTTCTGGGGAGAAGATTATGTAAAGTTCAAACATTTTATAGATAAAGGGCAAACGGTATATATCAGTGGATTCTTTAAACAAAGATTCAACACAAATAATTATGAATTTAAGATAAACAATATCCTGTTGCTCGATACAGTAAAGGAAGTATTCACCAGCAGTGTGGAATTACAGGTAAGAGTGAAAGATGTAAATGCCGAAATGATAAATTTCCTGGAAGATAATATGGAGACTTATCCCGGAAAAGTTCCTCTTAAATTTAAAATTTATGATGAAGTGGACGATTGTGAAATAGACTTATATACCGCAAATAAAGGCATTTCGATGAATGAAGATCTTATTGAATATTTAAACAAATTAGATGATATAGAAATAATTGTAGAAAGTAAAAACTAAAACTATTGCTTAAATTTCTTCTCAATAAAATCTTTTATGGCATACTGGTTTTAATTGGTGTGGTAATTATTGTGTTTTTTCTATTCCAGGGTTTTGGAGACCCGGCACGCTTGGTAATGGGTCAGTCCGGCGACAGCACAACAATTGAAAATGTAAGAAAAGAACTTGCTCTTGACCAGCCCAAATGGAAGCAGTTAATATTTTATTTAAACGATGTATCGCCCATTAGCATTCATTCACAGCAGGAAATAGCCGATAAACAACTAAGAGGTTTTTTTGTAGGCGGAGATACAAAAGTCGGCGTAAAAATTCCTAATCTCAGACGCTCCTATCAAACAAAAAGACCTGTTATAGATTTGTTGTTTGAAGCGCTACCCGGAACGATTGTACTGGCATTATCTGCCATGTTGTTTGCCACTATTGTAGGTGTAGCTTTAGGAATTATTTCTGCCATTAAACAAGGAACCTGGCTCGACACTTCGTCTGTATTTGCGAGTGTACTCGGCATTTCCGCACCTTCATTTTTTATAGGAATTGTTATCGCCTATTTATTCGGATTTCTGTTGCATGAATATACAGGCTTATTTATGACCGGAAGTTTATTTGAGTATGACCCGGTGAACGGCAGGCAGCT
>JAEWWO010000385.1 GCA_023396345.1 Bacteroidota bacterium | reverse complement strand
AAGTAACCGGATGCTCTTTTCCGTATTCTTCTATCGGCATAAACTCATAGTAGATACCATAATCGAGCATAAGCAACATACCGTCGGCATCTTCTTTATCCTGCGCCGCAAAGAAACCTTCGCTGGCGTTGTAAATATCTCTGTAACTGATATCTTTACTAATAATTTTTCTGAACTGTTCACGGTATGGAGTAAAAGATACGCCGCCGTGCATATACAACTGAAGATTGGGCCATACTTCCTTAATATGTTTCTTACCGGTTATTTCCAGTATACGTTTCAATAGCACGAGCGTCCAGGTGGGCACACCTGAAATAGACGTTACATCTTCTTTAATGGTGGATTGTGCAATAGCTTCTATTTTTGTTTCCCATTCATCCATCAATGCAATTGCCAATTCGGGTGTTTTAATCCATTGTCCATAAAACGGGGTGTTTTGCAAAAGCACAGCGCTCAAATCTCCGTAATAAATATCATCATTCAGTTGACTTACCTGATGACTGCCTCCTATTACAAGCCCTTTTCCTATAATTAAATCTGCTTCGGGCACATCATTGTAATACATGGTAAGTACATCTTTGGCAGCTGCAAAATGGCACTCCGAAAGGCTTTCCTGAGAAATGGGAATAAATTTGCTTTTGTCGCTGGTGGTACCGCTGCTTTTTGCAAACCAGTTAATAGGCGTGTTCCAGAGTACATTCTTTTCGCCGTTCATTATTCTGTCAACATACGGCTTTAGTTGGTCATATTCCTGTACAGGTACTTTTTGTTTATAATCTTCAATACTGAAGATGTTATTAAAGCCGTGCTCCATGCCAAACTGAGTGTGCTGTCCATTGGCGATAAGATCCTGTAAAACATTTCTCTGTGTCTCTAACGGATGATTCATCCATACTTCAATACTTTTGAAGCGCATGCGGATGAGTTTAGATATGGTGGGAGCTATGAATTTCATTTGCGTAATTTATTGACTGACAATGGTTGCGTTTGTACATTGTGAGTGCTTTTATGTTTTAAAATTACTGGCAAGTTAATTAAATATGAATAATTATTTGCCTGAAAAACAATAATTTTCGCAAAGATTATAATACGATGCGAGGTATATTTTTGATTTTTTTTAAAATATATTTTTCCATGTCGATAATTTTGTTATTATTGCACACAATTCGGATTCATTAATATGTATTTTTATGGCTAAGAGGCAAATTTATTCTTTAGAATATCCCGTGAGGTGTTCACCAAGTATTTTATACAATTTCTTATCTACAGCTTCGGGATTGCAGGAGTGGTTTGCAGATAATGTAGATGAGCGCGATGGTATTATGAGTTTTTCATGGAGTGGCGGTACGCCCGATAAAGCTAAAATTCTTTCGAGAGAAGAGAATAGTATAGCAAAATACAGCTGGCTGCACGAAGATCCTAAAGAATATTTCGAGTTTAAAATTATTACTGCCGAAATTTCTAACCAGACAATTCTGGTGATTACTGCATTTGCCAACAAAGATGAGGTGAAAGATGAGAGCATGGTTTGGGAACATCAGGTAAAAGATCTTTTCCACAGAATTGGGGCGTAATCAGGCATTATTTTATACAAATGATATACATCCTGCACCTGTTGCAGGATTTTTTATATAAACTGTAATACTATTATTCAATCTAAAAGAATATTTTTGCTGTCCTGTAAGATTTTAATACAGAAAGTTCGTGATAAAAAAGATAGATACTCTCATACTAAAAGCTTTTGTAGGTCCGTTTCTTGCCACCTTATTCATCTCCATATTCGTACTGGTGATGCAGTTTTTTTGGCTGTATATTGATGATTTGGTGGGCAAAGGTATTGATTTGCTCACTATTGCAGAGCTTATCGCTTATGTATCAGTATCTATTCTGCCTATGGCTTTACCTTTGTCTTTATTGCTTTCATCCATCATGACGCTGGGTAATCTGGGTGAAACATTTGAACTGGTAGCATTAAAATCAGCTGGTATTTCACTGCTACGTTTTATGCGTCCTTTATTGTTTGTAGCCATATTATTGAGTATTGTAGCTTTCTTTCTTTCAAATAATTTTATACCCGTAGCCAATCTGAAACTTGACAGGTTGAAGTACGATATCATCATGGCAAAACCCGCATTTGATATTAAAGAGGGTACGTTTTATGATAAAATTGATGGTTTTGTGATAAGAGTAGGGCAAAAAGCTGAAGACAACAAGAATATTAAAGATGTATTGATATTCGAAAAGAATTATGGTTTACAGGACAATCTGCTGGTTGCTAAAAGCGGTAAGATGGATATCACTCCCGATAATCAGTATCTGGAATTTGTATTGAAAGACGGATGGCGCTATGAAGAAACAGGCAATTCCGGCGAAAATGATAAAACGCAGATGGTGAGAACAGGTTTTAAAACCTATAAGAAAATGTTCGACATGTCGAGCTTTCAGATGGGACAGACTGATGAAGAGGGATTTAAGTATTCTCCTAAAATGCTTACCATTACACAGCTTACGCCCACTATTGATTCTCTGGAAAGAGGCGACAGTGCGTTCAGTGCTTTCTCCAGAAATGAGATGAGCAATTACCTGGGTTTTGTAAAATATCAGGACAGTGCATGGACGGATTATAAAGGCAAAACCGATAAGAAAGATTACCTGAGTGCCTATCCCGATTCTTTAAAGAGTATTTATTTTGCCAACAATGTATCGCAGATAAATTCTTTGAAAAGCAATACCGATTTTCAGACACAGGATTATCTTGATAAGCAATCTTCGCTTCGTTCTCATAAAATTGAATGGCATCGCAAGTTCACGTTATCCGTTGCCTGTATTATTTTGTTTATGATTGGAGCGCCTCTGGGTTCCATCATCAGAAAAGGCGGTTTGGGTATGCCGCTGGTATTTGCCATTATATTCTTTGTATTATTTTATATACTCAATACCTTCGGCGAAAAATTTGCACGTCAGGGTGTTTTAACTGCAATGGAAGGCATGTGGTTGTCTTCGTTAATATTATTGCCGATAGGAGCTTTTCTTACTTACAAAGCCATGCACGATTCACAGTTGTTTAATAAAGAATCTTATTATCGTATATTCAGATCTGTAAGAAAGTTTCTTAACAAAATAGGTTTGGCAAAAAAAGTTGAAAAAACCTCATAGTATATGCCTAACAGTAAAGCATTGGAAAACCTGAAAGTACAGAAATGGATATTTGCCCTTTCTGTATTTCTTTTTTTAATTAAGATTGTAGCCTGGCAAATGACCGGCTCTCTTGCTATTCTCTCAGATGCTCTGGAAAGTACGGTAAATGTGATAGCAGGTTTTATAGGGTTGGTAAGTTTGTATGTTGTTGCAAAACCTAAAGACCGTAATCATCCTTACGGACATGGCAAGGCAGAGTTTCTTTCAGCGGCAGCAGAAGGTACACTTA
>JAEWWO010000382.1 GCA_023396345.1 Bacteroidota bacterium | reverse complement strand
GCTATTTCCAGACTTGGTGAAAAGAAATCCGACCCGTCAGGTTCCAGATATGCAGGTGTATTTTTATCCTGTAAATAAAAATATTTTGCCTTTTCTTTCAGCTTATTTTCAAACTCCGTATTGTTCACTGCTCTCGCCCAGTCTATTGCAAAAGACAATGCAAATGCGCTGTTCGGATGTACGCCTGTTCGGTTGGGATACGTTTGTTTTGGCAAATAAGCTTTCCATTTATTTACAATTGTATCTGTCAGCGGTTGCAGATTTCGGTGCCATTTGCGTGCACGGTCATCATTCCATGTAGCCAGCTCTTCATCCAGCTTCAGCAGCCAGGCCCAGCCGTAAGTTCTTTCAAAAGTATTGGTAAGTGCATACGTAGAAAAGTAGTCTGCTTCTTTTTTAAGTCTTTCTTTTTCAAAAGAAATATTCAGAAGGCTGTCAATGATTGTTGCATTGGGTAAATGTGGTTTTGTTTTGAGTAATCTTACCAGCATCCAATGCCCGTGTACAGAGCTGTGCCAGTCGAAACAGCCGTAAAAGCTGGGGTGCAGCTCACCGGGCGTTAACGTAGCTTCTTCTTTATTGTTGATGATATGTGCTGTTTTGTTAGGGTATTCCTGATGTATACAATGTATAGGCAGGGCAGATAATTTCATTGCAATGGAATCAGAAAGAATAGGTACTTTCTGCGCAAAGCAAATATTTGCCAGTAACACTGTAAGTAAAAAAATATATCTCATGTGAATATTATTTGAAATTACTAAGATAAAAAAACTCCCAAACAATTATGTTCAGGAGTTGTAATGATTATAAGGAATAAAATTATCTGCTTCCGAGATTAGATACATCATCTTTAGCTGCGATTACCCATTCCGAATCCGTAGCGTTTGTTCCTGCTGATTTAGTCCAGTCCGGATTTCCTTTGGTGATGGATGTTTTTCTTCTTACAGTTTTGTCCAAAGTTCCGCTTGCGTCACCTGCAACAGTAAAGCTTGTTCCCGGGTCTACACCTTTTTGGCCGAAAACATCAATCACAGTTCCGTTTTTAGTTAGCTCTAAAGCATCATCACCGTTGAAGTAGGTAACTGTAGAACTAAAACCTGTAACGCCTGTAGGCAATGTTAATGCAGCCTGTGCATTTTGAATAACGATAGTTTTTCCGGCATCAAGAGTAGCTGTAACATCGGATAGCTTTAAAGTACTTGAAGCATTGGTGCCGCCATTCGGATACAGTTTTATTTCGTATAAAGAAAGGTCTGTGGTAGCTGAGCCTGCATTGTATATTTCGAGATATTTATTGTTGGAAGATCCTTCAACATATTCTGAAATAATCAAATCACTTTCTCCTGTGGTTGGAGGAGGATCGGTTGGTGGCGGATTATTGGTTCCGCCTACAATATCTGCCTGTGTGCGAAGCGTTAGCTGCACCACAGGGTTGCTTCCCGCAGCAGAGCTTTGATAAATGGAAACATAACCGGTAATGCTGCTTGCACCTGTTGGCATGCTAATACCGGATGCTGTTCTTACATACGTAGTTATTTCTCCTGTCGCATCTTTTATAGTATAGTTACTTCCTGATCCGGTTATAGTAACGTCTTTAATAGTTACAACCTGAGATTCCCAGGTTCTGCCTGCTGTGATGATATCTGCAATGGTTGTGGTCTTTGGTGTAATAGTTCCTGTGCCGGTTTTATTACTGGTTTCTACATTATTAATCTGTAAGCCTCCATTAAACACACTGAGTTTCATACCACCCACATACACAGAATATTTATCTCCTAACGCTGCCTGCGGATTACCGTCTACAGTGAATCTTAGCTGTATGCCTGCTGTTGCATCCTGTAATCTGTAATTTCCTGCGGCTTCATTTTTCGTGTCTGAAACTATGGTTCCTTCAATCCATGTACCGGCTGGTATTGTAGAATCTCCTGTGGCATATGCAAGTACTTCAGCTATTGTTTTAGTGGTGGTTACAGGTGTTTGTCCGCTACATCTTTGTCCGTTGAATTGTACATCAAATGTATCTCTGATGGCTATTTGAACAGTTCCGTTAAATACACTGGATATCCCTACTAAAGAACCATTTCCCTGCGGCACAGGCAAACCTGCGAAAGTAGCGTAGCTACTGTTTCTTAATACAATTGATTTGTTATCGTCGCAAGCCTTGATGGTAAAGTTTCTGGCTGACTCAGAGGTTGGGCTTGCTGCATTTGCATAGGTTTTTACAAGATCGGGATCTCTGAATTCGGCATTATTAATTTGAATTAATGTATTCAGCAGAGGGTCAAGTATATTTCCTGTAAAATCAGAAGGCTTAATTATTTTAGGGGTAACAACATTTCCATAAGAGCCGGGAACAAGATAATCCGGCATTTTAGCCTGCGGTATTCTTACAAGATTCAGAAATCTTCCGTCATTTGATCTGGTTGAGTCATATCCAATCTGGATAGTGCCGCCATAATCGCCCAGCATTAAGTCTTTTAGTTTTACGAACACTCTTCTTCCTACCGGATAGGAGGAGTAAATACTGTTCATGTCAAGAGAAAGGGTTATGCCTCCCGTTTCGTCCTGAATAACAATTTGTTTAAAGAAGTTGCCGGAGCGGTCATCTGCAACTACTATTCCGCTGATGGTTTGATCGTCAGTAATGCGCTGAAACATACCCGGAGCCTGATATCTTGCTTTTAAGTCTTTGATGGACATAGTTACAGGAATATCAGGTTCTTCATTGATTGGTGGCTCGTCGAATTTTTTATTACAGGAAACGATTATTGCCAGCAATGCAATAAGAAATGTGTTGAAATATTTGTTAGAAAAAATTATAGTAAACATTGTATACTGATTTATGTTGATTTTTTATTTAAAAACGGAACATGATACTTGCGTAATAATTGAGTCCGTATGCATAATAATATTTTGAAGGGAATCTGTTAGCATCTAATCTGTAAGTAGGATCGTTGTCAAATCTTGCCTGTTCAAATCCTCCGGAGCGGATGTTTTTATTATTCAATAAATTATTTACACCCAGATTTAATACCAGGTAAGATGGTTTGCCTCGCAGATTAAAACTCTTAGGCAATCTTTTAGACCAGCCGCCAAAGAAATCTAAAGTAAACTGAGGATCATATTTTTCCTGTCTTATCAGGTCATGATAAAATTGCTGAACCATAGGATCTGTAGGATCCAGATTATCAAAAACATTTTTTGTCCGTCTGGAAGGAGCAGGATCAATCCACATATTATCAAAATAATTACCTGTCAAACTCACATACCAGTATTTTGGAGAACGGTAAAATAGTCCTAAACTGTAGGCGTTTTGCGGTGTAGACGGTATCCTGTAATTCTGTAAATAAACAGTTTGTTCAGGTATGGAAGTCCCGCTGTTGTCGATGGTGATTTTTGCTGTTTGTCTGCTGTCGAAATAAGCACGTCCTACAGACGCCGCACCGTTCAAAGTAAGTGTAGGCGTAAGCTTGGCTTCAATACCCAGTTCTGCACCGAAGAATAATTTATCTATTCCACTAAGCGCATAGTTAATAAAGTCTTGAAAATCTTCGTCATCATAATAAAAAGTTCTTACATCATATCCGTTTTTGCTTTTGGTGTAATAGCCCGTAAGAACAGCTTTTATTTTTGGAGCAACCAGTCTGTAACCGCCCTCTACAGATTGAAATACTTCACTTTCAATGTCGGGTTGTATGGTATTTCTTGTGCGTGGTGAGGTGAAAACATTATCAACAAATGGCGGTGCTGTGATATAACTTCCGTTCAGGAAAAAATAATTTCTTCCGTCGAGTTTATAGGTTACACCACCTTTTAGTTTTGTGTTGATGAAATTTTGTTTTTCAGAATCGCCAAAAGAGCCGTCGAGAAATAAACCGTTTTTATTTAATCCCGTTCTGTAAAAAGAAGAGGTTGAAATTTCTGCTCCTGCAAAGAAATCAAAATGCGTAATCTTTATCACTGTTTGCGCCCAGCCTGCCAGTTGAGAGAAAGTCATATTGTAATCGTAGCCGTATTTTTCTCCATTTTTAACCACTCTGTTGGGATTGTTTACATCGTTCTGCCATTTAGTTTCGTCAAGGGGGTGAGCACGTCTTGCAAACTGATTTATATTCATCCAAAAATCGCCGCCCAGCAAATCTTTTACTTCCTGATAATATTCATTTATCTGATGTTGAAAATTAGCTCCCGCATTCAGTGTTACTTTGCTGCTCAGCTCTGTCTTATACACTGTGTTTGCCATTATCCTCTGCAGGTCGGTTACTCTGTTTGACAAAATATACAAAGAGCGTTTGCCCGTGATAGATTTGTTGGGGTCTCCGTTGATATTATACTCCGTACTTATGTTTCCGCGATTTACATTGTACAGCTCGTCCCAGTTTATCTGTAGTTTTTCAGGATGTTCTAAAAATAAATCGGTTAAATCCTGCGCAATGTTGGGATTGGTATATTTGTAGTAACTCGGAAGATATCTGTAATAATCGGGTCTTGGGTCCGGCGCGTTATACCAGTCAAGCCCGGAAGTTTTTCTTTTACCGAAAACATAACCCAGCGTAGTCATCCAGGAGCTTTTGTTGGTAGGTTTAAATTCGTGAACAGCAAGAAATGAAGGCTGAAAAGTTTCAGCAACATTCGCATTTCTTACTTTTCCGTTTTGATAACCCCACGCAGGATTGTAATAATTAGTGCCCGCTAAATCCATTGCTTCCTGTACACTTGGCGATTGTCTTCCGTTTTCTGTAGGTGCACCAAACGCAATCAATGACAAGGTATTTTTTGTTCCTATTTTCTTGTCTACAGCAGCATAATAGCTCAGACTTCTGTAGTAT
>JAEWWO010000257.1 GCA_023396345.1 Bacteroidota bacterium | reverse complement strand
CCCCAACTGCCTTTAAGTTGATTGTTTTCGAACATCAATGGTTCTGTAGCTCCGTTACAACTTTCCCTTAATTCATTATTCACAGTAGGATAATTAAGGCTAATCATAGGAGGACCATAGTATTTTTCGTATGTCCCTGAAATTTGTGCAACAAGCTGATTGTTTTTCCATCTTTCTTTTTTGAAAGTACTTTCATTTCTGTTTAAAATGATGTATTGCTGATAATCGAATGATTGGCTTTGCCCGGTCCAGGCGCTGGTAATTTTTACAAGCTTCCATTTTTGGATGTGGGTATTATCCTGATTTTTTTTGCAGCTAAAAAATGCAAGTATCATAAAGACGTATAGTATATTTCTCATAATATTCTACTTTTAATAGCATATACGTAATAATATGAAACAACGCTACAATGACACTAAAATTAATATATAAGCAGTTTAAACTTTTAAAGAAAGTGCCGTCAAGCACGATATATTAATAGAATAGAAAACATTTAAAGCAAACTAGCCACGTAGTGGCGACATATATTGATTGAAAGATGCCGCACCTACGGTGCTATATTACTCATTGTCTTATTATTCTACTAATATAACGCCCGTAAACGGGCTGTAAAGAAAACTTTAAAGAACTTCATTGCCGAAAATATTTTGAGAAAGTATTTTTACCTTTATTCCACACCCAAAATATCCTTAGCCAGTTGTATAGTTTTTGGGTCGCCGGTGTGTTTGCCTTTTTCGTCAGATAGTTTTACGGTGGGTATCCATTCGTCTTCCTGATAAGATACTTCTGTAAGTTTCATTACAATATTCATCGGGCGCAAACCTGTGTCGTTGGTGAGGTTGGTGCCAATGCCAAAAGACAAACCAATATTGCCATCGGCTACTTGTGCAATTTCTTTCAGACTTTCAGAATTTAATCCGTCGGAAAAAATAATATGTTTAGAACGTGGGTCAATACCCAGCTTGCGGTAATGGGCAATTACATCATGATAAAACTGAATAGGGTCGCCGCTGTCATGCCTTACACCATCAAATAATTTTGCCAATTTTTTATCGAACTGAGAAAAGAAAACTTTATTGGTATACGTATCTGATAAGGCTATGCCCAAATCACCCCGATACACATCTGCCCAGTTGTCAAGACTTATGGAGTTAGCCATTTTAAAACCATATTTAGCAGCGTGAAACATAAACCATTCGTGCGCATGTGTGCCGATAGGTTTGTGTGCATACTTCATGGCAAAATGTACATTGCTGGAACCGACAAAATTTTTACCGCCATTTGCCGCTAGTGTTTTTACAACAATATCCTGTACTTCATAAGAATGTCTTCTGCGTGTACCAAACTCAGCCACCTTTGCATTTTCCTGTTTGTACACGTTTATTTTTTCATTGGTATTGCTGATGATAAATGCATCATCTTTTCTTTGCTGATGAGTAGTAACATAATAGAGTTCACTAATCAAAGATAATATCGGCACTTCCCATAAAATAGTTCTGAACCAATAGCCTTCCACAGTTACCTGCAAATCTGTTCCGTTCTGAACAATGCTCACTTCAGAAGGGTCGTACTTATATCCTTTTAAAAAATCAAGATAGGCGGGGCTTAGGTAAGGACACGTCTTTTTGAAATAATGATATTCTTCATTGGTTAAAGATAATTCGCTCATGGCGTTAACAGCTTCCTGTAATTCCTGCGCAAAGCCTTGTGGATATTCATGTTTGCCACGATTGATAAAAGTGTAACGTGCTTTCTCGTAAGGAAATAATTTCACCGCTGCGCACTGCATAGTAAATTTATAAAAATCATTATCGAGTATAGACTGAAATCTTACTTTTCTTTGCATGTTGGTTTTGGTTATTTATTGTTAATTGCAAATTGCAGATTACAAATTACAGATTATGAATGTTGTGAGGTTATCAAGTTATGAAGTTATGAAGTTATCAAGTTATGAAGTTATCAAGTATGCGTTGATGAGTGGTGATTGGTATTGTGAAATTTTCACATTAACACATTAACAAATTGCCAGATTTTCAACTAATCCTCACATTCCTTATCTATCTGGTCATCGAACCAAACAGGTGTTGGATCATCGGGAACTGCGTTGTAATTAATAAACAGTTCATCGCCTTTCTTTATAGCTCTTACTGTTCTAACGGTCATTGTGTTATCGTCGTAGTCCATTTCATACTCACAATTGGCGTTGTAACTGTGGTTGTACATAGACATATAACCGAATGCCAGCCCGGCTTTTTTAAGCGATTTGCCCCATTCAAAAATATAATGATAGAGTTTGGTTTGTTCAATAATTTCTCTTTCTTTTTTTGAAAGAACCAATACGGGAGCCACTTCTACAATAACTCCTGATTCAATGTTTTCTGTAGTATAGACGCCTCTGCCTTTTTTACCGGAGTCTGCAATGATTAATGAAGGAAGTATCATCTAACAAAACTAATTTAAAATTATGATACTTAGCAAATTATTTAAAGAGATGTAAACAGTTTGTTGTTATAAAAGATGAAGACTTGTAGTAAAAAATAAGTCGCTTACAAAAGCGACTTATTAAACATTATCTTACCTGTAATTTTTTTAATTGGAAGAAGCCATTGCCGGGCCTGTTTTTACGCCTTGCTCATCTGCTTCATTCATTTTCTGAAAAGCCATTAAGAAAACCGCACCCAGATTTTGATAGGGTGGTACATAGTCGGCAAAATAGGCATCATTTTTATTTTTCTCTGATAAGGCTTTCCACATATTTACCCAGTCAAGGTCTTTCCCGTTTCTTATTCTGTCTACAATAGCGGTAATCAATGCAATGTTCAAAGCTCCGGTACCGGTTTGTTTTGTAGAAATAATTTGTGTACCCGGTGCTCTTTCCAGTACTTCGTTTAAACTTTGAAAACCACCGCAACTGCCCAACAATACTACTTTGGAAGAGTTGGCAAGTTGGTGTATGGTTTGCGGCAGGTGATAACTGTGTCCTCTGTGTATCACTATTTTGGGATCTATTCCGTTTTCATCGAAATAAGCCTGCAGCTTGTCCTGCGCTTCCTGGTCAAGTCCGTCTCCTTCCACTTTAAACAATGGCTTATTGGTGTAAATGGTAATAGGCGTACCGCTTGTAGTGCTTACCTCGCTCCAGTATTGATTTTGTTTTACTTTCCAGCCGGAGCCACTGAATCGGTTCATGAAATCAGGATAAAATAATTTTCCGTCATCATCGCCATAAAAGAATTGCTGAATTACCACTCTGCCCGATGTATCTTTTAATCTGTCGAGATTCATAAAATAAACAGGGTCGATGCCTAAGGTAGCCGTAAGGTCAATGGTAGGATCGTCCATGGAAAGGAAGAGTGTGTTTAATACATCATAGATTCTGAACTTTTTCAGATTTCTTTCTTTCTTAGCCGCTTCTCTGTTTGATTTTACTTCTGCCAATACAAGGTTTTTTACTTTCTCATCTTTAATACTGGAGAACGAGCCTGCCACATCCACTGCATCCATCAGACTGTCTTTACCTTTTGTCTGGTCAAGGTTTCTCACGAAAGCTCTCATGAGTGTACGTGCATTTTCAACTTCCATTT
>JAEWWO010000245.1 GCA_023396345.1 Bacteroidota bacterium | reverse complement strand
ACGAAGCAGTTTTTTTGTGCTTTCAGTTAAAAAAGACATAACTTAGTTGATTAAAACAAAATAGCATTAATTTTGCATAACCGATTGATTTATAAGTATTGAAAAAGAAGATAAACCTTAGAGAATTAAAATTAAAAAAACTCCGTTTCAAACGATTATGGTTCAGAGTTGTTTTAATATTTCTGGGAATGGTGGCTACCGTTTTACTTGCTTTTAATTTCTGGTTTCTGAATCATTCCGAAAGAGCGCTGGAAAGAATTGTTGAACGCCAGTCCAACGGCAATATTCAGCTGGTTGTTGAAGAATTTAAATTCAACTGGATTACCAATAAAATTGAACTGAACAATGCTGTCTTGCGCAGCAAGGATACCACAGCTGCTACCCAATATCTTTTTAAATCGAATCAGATAGCCATTAAAGCTACAGGGTTTTTACCGTTGTTGTTCAACAGAATTCTTATAGATTCCATTCATATTTATTCTCCGGAAGTGGTAGTTACAAGGCTTAGAGAGAATCCGCAATCTGTCAACCAACCCAAAGTTAAAAACGCCGATGAAAATGGAAACTTTTCTGTAGCGGAAGAAATCGGTCGTATTACAAATACTATCAACAATGTAATCCGTGAATTGAAAATAAACCGTTTTGTTCTTGACGATGGCAGCTTTTCTCTTGTAAACAAAGTAAGGCCCGAAGAAGTTCCGTTTTTAGTTGATAATATTGACATCCGATTGTATAATTTACAGGTTGACAGTGCTTCTATTGCCAAAACTCAGGAACAACAATCCTTACAATTTACTGATGAAATAGCCATACAAACTTCTAATCAGGATATGGTATTTCCGGGCGGAAAACATTTTCTCAGCTTCAAAAATTTCAGGGTTACTCTACAGGATCAGCGTGTAGAATTTGACAGTTGCACTTACCGGTCAATCGGCGAGGATACAGCAGGCACTTCTGCCAATGTTTTCTTCGACAAACTAAAATTAACCGGTATTGATTTTGATGCTTTTTACAGCTCCGAATTGGTAAAAGCGGATTCTGTATATTGCTTAAATCCTGATGTGTTTTTAGATATCCGTACCACTGCAAATAAAGATAAGTCTGCTAATCAGGGTCCACCGAATGTTGATAGTATTGTAAAATCTTTATTTGGCGATTTACAGTTGAATAAACTGGTAGTACAGAATGCCGATATCAACATCAACACACATAAAGAAGGAAACGTAAACAAATTTGTTTCTAAAAATAATCAGATAGAAATAACGGACTTCGTTATCGACCGCAAAGCAGCAAATCCAGTGCAGTTTGGCAGTTTCTTGCTGAGTTTATACAATTACAAAACAACGCTTAACGACGGCAGATTTGCCTTTGCATTTGATTCATTAAAATTTTTAGATAAAGCGCTCAATCTCTACAATTTTTCCTTTCAGGAAAATGCAGGTGGTGTGGTACAGAAAGATTTAAAAATGTCTAAGTTTGAATTGAGAGATTTATCCTGGGAAGCTTTGTTGTATGAAAACAAATTTCAGGCAAACAATGCGAAATTTATAAACCCGAATATTGATATAGTTGCAGGAAATAACAACAACGGACAATCAAGAAATATTTTCGAAACGCTTAATTCCATTGATGAATCAATGAGTTTAAGCAATCTGGAAATAGTAAATGGCAATATTCTCGTCAGACTGAAAAAAGGCGGAAGATTGCAACTGTACAATACAGATTTATCTTTACTTCCCAATAATCTTACAGCATCAAAACAGGTAAAAAACCTGAAACAATCAGTTGCCAATTTATATACCAAAGAGGCTGTGTTTATTAAAAACAGTACAAATGTAAGCATTCAAAATTTACGATTGGTAAATGATAATGATGGTCTTACGGCTTCTGCACTTCTGCTAAAAGATAAAGGTGTAAATGCACGGTTAAATGATGTAGCCATTCATACAATTTTGCTGGATGATAATGATGATAAAATTGAACTGAACAACATAAGCTGGAACAGAGGAAATGTAACCGTTAACAGAACGGGAAATAATCAGCAACAAACAAACACAAACAATCAAAGCCAAAGCACACCCATTGCAATTAATAATATCAGAGGAAGAAATACACAATTAGCAATAAATATTGATGAGCAGGACATTAACGGATATTTTGAAATATTATCTGTAGATAAAGTAGCATTGGTTTCCGGCGGAAAGCCCGCCATTTATGGCTTACAGTTTCAGGGTAGAGATTTTAGTATGCGCAGTCCTGTGCAACTGTTATCCATTGAGCGTTTGCACATCACAGACAACAATAATAGTGTTATTAATGATATTACTTTCAGAAAAGTTGATGCGAAAGATTCCATCGTAGGCATCATTCCTCAAATAACCATTATACCCGACATCTCGCAAATAATTAACGGAAATGTACACGTGAACAGTCTTGTTATTGAAGAGCCGGATGTGTATGCAAAGCTGGGTAAAAAAGATTCTGCAGTAAGTACGAATACAAAAAAATCTCCATCCATTTCTGTTGGTTCTTTACTGTTGAAACGTCCGAATGTGCAACTTGAATTTGAAGGCAAAGGAGAAATGCCATCCTTGATTAGCTGGCAGGGAAATAAGTATGAAAGTTTTGTGCAGTTGAATAATTTTACTTCAAACGAAAATGTTCCTGCATCGGCAGACCTCTTAAAAATCTATCTTACCTATTTTGAATTTATGAATAATAAGGGTAAGAAATTTGCCACCAACGATAACAAACTCAACCTGGAATTTGAAAACGTAGTTTTTGAAAAAGATGAAAACAAAGCGATGCACTGGAGCACTAATGCCAACATCCTTTCTTTAGATAAATTAAAATTCGACAGCTTAGGTAAAAATAATATTACCGTAACCTTAGACAATGGGGACGTACGCAATATTGCTTTAAACTCCCGACATCCGAAGGTGGGCGACATTCTCAAAAACAGCTCAAACCTTTTAATGACGGGCACCAGCGGAAGTCTTACCACTGTAAATAATTATCTCAACTGGAACAATCTGCAGTTCAACAACGGTTATTTTAAAATAGATTCGTTCGGCATGCGCCCTGTTCAGCCGCTGGAAGAATATAAAATTAAAAAAGCTTTTAATCAGGATCATCTCACATTCACTACGGGATTAATTACCGGGGGACCATTTGATATGGAAAAATATATTGATGACAGCATTCTGGTTATAGGTGGTGTAGAAGTGAATGATGTAAATCTCAGAACAGTTAAAGACAGAACACAGGAAGATACTGCAACCAAAACAAAACCGCTGTTTGCAGAAAAGTTTAAAAACATTTCTTCCAAAGTTGATATCGATAGTGTAACCGCTAAAAATATGTATGTAGAATATTGGGAAGTTACCGACAAAACAGACACACTTGCCATTATTCCCGTTTCAAATTTAAACGCCACTTTCTATAATATAAAAAATCATAATTTAGAGAACACAGACAGTTTGTACATTGTAGCCTCTGCAGATGTTTTAAATGAATTGAAAACACATTTAAGAATCAATCAATCCTACACTGACTCTTTGTATGGTTATAATATGAATTTATATACAGGACCTGTTGATTTAAAAGTATTTAATAAATTACTCGTACCGATGATTGGCTTTGATGTAGCACAAGGGCAATTGGACAGCCTGCGTATGTTTGCTTATGCAAACAATGACTACTCTAAAGGCGAAATGAAAATGTATTACACCGGACTTAAAATGCGTATGCTCAACAAAAAGAATTTACCCAATCAGAAGTTTTATCATAAAATTGCTTCCTGGCTTGCCAATGCGTTGATTATCCGCAATAATAACAATGGAAAACCCTCTCCGATTTTTGATATAAGGATGAAAGAAAAATCTCCTATCAATCAGATTATCAAAACAGCGATTAGTGGTCTCAAATCCAGTGTTGGCTTGCCCGGCACCAAAAGAAAGGAAAGAAAATATTTCAGAAACAAAGAGAAAGAGAAATCAGATAATTAAAAAGGCAGAACCATTTTAGGTCTGCTTTTTCTTTTTGGTAATATATGCTAATTCAAATCTGCTCCGAAAGTATCGCCCTGATTTAAATCGCCGGACTGATATCCTTTTTTAAACCAATAAACACGTTGCGCAGATGATCCGTGAGTAAATGATTCAGGAACTGCATATCCCTGCATTTGTTTTTGTAAATTGTCATCGCCTATCGCATTAGCGGCTTGCAAAGCAGCTTCAATGTCGCCCGGTTGTAAGCCTATTGTACGGTTCTTTTCTGCATAGTGTGTCCATAAACCTGCAAAAAAGTCTGCCTGCAATTCTAACTTTACAGATAATTGGTTGTATTGTTCCTGACTCAATCTTCTGCGGGCAGATTCCATTTGTTTGGTAATGCCCAGCAAATTCTGAACATGATGCCCTACCTCGTGAGCTACTACATAGGATTGCGCCAAATCTCCCGGAGCGTTAAATCTTCGTGCGAGTTCTTTAAAGAAAACTAAATCGATATACACTCCTCCATCAGCAGGGCAATAGAAAGGTCCGGTAGCAGAGCTTCCCTGACCGCAGGCAGTACCTGTTGCTCCTTCAAATAAAACAAATGTAGGATCCTGATATTGTCTGTTCAGTTCATTAGAAAAAATTTGTCTCCAAACATCATTCGCACTATTAAAAGTTCTGTTGGCATGTAAAGCTTCAGGTGTTTTTGCCAACTCCTCTGTTTTGGCAGGAGCATCTGCCTGTTGGCTCGGTGCCACTGCATCTGCCATACCTAAGAAAGACAAAGGATTCTGACCAAGCAATAAGGCAATGATAACAACTATAATTGTTCCTATTCCTCCAAAAGCCAGTCCACGACCTCCTCCGCTTCCGCGTCTGTCCTGTGTATTTCTGGTAGAATCATTAGGGTTTAACCATTTCATATTAATTGAAAATTTTTATTTAATGTACGTTTAATAAAATTTTTTAAATATCAAATATTCCATAACTATTTTTATGCCAAATAAAAGAATTTGCATTACAGCATGAATATTATTTTCCTGAATTGATACGTATAAATTTTCTTAGAATAAGATCAATTTTCCTCTTTCCACTTTCATCTTTCATAGATGTTCTCGTCTCAGCCGAGACAGGTTCGTACCGATACTATCGGTACGCTCAACAAGACAAAAACATTTTCAATTTTCAACTTTCCTCTCTCATCTATCATCTCTTCTTCCAACTTCATACTCCCAACTCCTCATTTTCCACTTTCCATTTTTAATTTTCCACTCTCCTCTATCCTCTATCATCTCTATCACTTCCCGCTTATATATTGCGGAGTGGCTTTTATAAACCATTTTTTAGCAAAAATCATCAATATAATTCCAACAATTATCATTCCCATAGAAATCAGTTCTGCCTGAGAAGGTTGCCAACCGAAAATATCGTATTTGGTATTTACTCTTATTTTTTCAATAAGAAATCTTTCTATACCATTAAGTATTAAATAAAGACCAAACAGTTTTCCGGGTGTAAAAAATTTCTTTCTAAAAAACCAAAGTATAGAGAAAAGAATTACACAACACATAATCATTTCGTACAATGAAGTAGGGAAAACCGGCATGGGTAAGTAATTACAGAAATCGTTCCATGTACAGTTGGCCAACGGTATACCTTCTTTATTTACATTATGCGGAAAAGTATAAGCCACCATCCAGTCAGGCAGCCAGGATGGAGCTGCAAAAGCAGTGTGCTGCATTTCACCGATGATACCGAACTGCTCTGTTACACTTCTGTAGGTATCTGCCGCAGCAGCAAATTCCTGAGAGGATGCCAGTTTTACAGTACCATCAGGATTACTTACATAGGCACTGTTGATAATTCCCCAGTCGCCATCGCCCGATACCTGACATCCCATTCTGCCGACACCATAAGCCATCATTAAAGCAGGAGCTGCAGCATCGGCAACATTTACAAAAGGCATTTTATTTTTTCTGAAATAAATCCAAAGACAAACAATAGCCGTAATTAGTCCTCCGTAAAAAGTAAGTCCGCTGGCAGAAAATAAATTGCCAATAGGATCCTGAATAAAAGTGTCCCAATTTTCTAAATTATCAAATATTTTAGCTCCGGCAAACCCGGCAACAGCGGCTATTACTACAATATCCGAAAGTCTGTCGCTTGGCCAGATTCTTATCTTTTTTTCTTCTGGTTTGGCAAGTTTGGTTTTGTTTTTATCTTTCCATTTTAAATAGGCAAAGAATGCACCTAACGCTATCCCAGCCAGCCAGTTTCCCTGTGAAGAGAAAATATAAGACTGTGGGTCAGATAGTGCTTCGCTGCTAAGGAAAACACCCAGTATTTTATATCCGAACAAAAATCCAATGAGAAAGTTTACGATCAGTTCGCTTGTAGAAGCCGGTTTACCTACTATTATTTTCTTTTCTGTATAGGTAAAATAACCGAGTTTTTCCTTCCGCTTCAATTCTTTCATAAGCAACCATGCGCCTGCTATAAAAGCGAAAGCTACAAACAATCCGAAAGTATTTACAACCATTAATGGTCTGAAATCTATTCCAAATACATCTTTGAAAAAATAATACAGATTTGGATACATATATTTATTTTAGTTTTATAAAGTAAAGATGCTGAAAATATTTTCAGCATCCAAACATTAATCGTATACTTTTATTTTTCAGGTTCAAGCGCTTGTTTGATTCTGTCTGAAATATCTATCAGATGATACCTTGTCATTGTATCAGAAAAACCATTTGTATTACTGTCAATCTTTCTTTTTAAATCAAGTAATCTGCCTCTTGCCAATGAAGGCAAATCTGTATTCATTATACTTTTATCACTTGTACTTAATATTGAAGCTAAGCTTGTAACATATTGTTTTTGAAGATTTCTTCTGTAAAAATCAATATTGTTTTTACTGTTGATTTCTTTCCATAAACCTGCATCCAGATCGTCCATAAGCTCAATTAAATTATATGGATTTTTATCAGCATATCTTGCTTCGTTTAATGAGATACGATAAAGCCTGTCGGTTGACAAAAGCGATCCTAGTACATTGGTTTGTATGGTACTTACTCTGTTGTTACTCACGGGATTGTTAACGATGTCGAGTATTTCATTGTTTAATAACCAGTGCGGTGTATCAAATAATTGTTTGTTCAGAAAATCTACGGCTCTTTTTTGCTGTTGTTTTTCTGTAGGTTGATAAACCACTCCTTCCTGCTCTATACTTTTAGGTGTTTCTTCTACACCGCCAACGTTTTTCAATACATGAAACATATATCGGTTGTATTGTCCGTAAATTCCTTCGGTAATTTCAGATAGATTGGTATAATAATCTGCTTCTTCTTTTGTCCAGTCTTTTACATTATCCAGAATAACTTTCAGGTTATTAATGCCATATTCACTTGCCAGCATATTGTCATCTCCAATGGATTCGGATTGAGAGCGCGGGTCGTAAGGGTTACTTTCTGTACCAAACCATAATCTTGGATTTTTTTTCAGGTTGTCAATTACCCATTTGTTGGTAATTTTTTTATCTTCCTGTACATCAGCAGCTCCGGAGTAAGCGTATCCCCATTTAATAGCCCATTCATCATACTCGCCTATACGTGGAAAAATTCCTTTAGTGGAGATTTTATCCTGTGGTTGCGCCACATAATTAAAGCGTGCATAATCCATGATAGAAGGTGTATGACCGTTGGCTTCTACCCATTTTTTATCTCTCAGCTTTTCTACGGGTACAGTGCTGCTTGAACCAAAGTTATGACGTAATCCTAAGGTATGCCCTACTTCGTGAGAAGAAACAAATCTTACCAACTCGCCCATCAACTCATCGTCAAACTCCATTTTCTGCGCTCTTTTATCGTTGGGCGAAGCCTGAATAAAATACCAGTTCTGCAACAGCTTCATTACGTTGTGATACCAACCTATATGACTTTCGAGAATTTCGCCGCTTCTTGGATCATGCACATTAGGACCGTAGGCATTTTCTATATCTGATGCAAAATATCTGATAACAGAATAGCGTGCATCTTCCAGACTCATAGTTGTATCATTCTTAGGCCATTCTTTTGCATAAATCGCATTTTTGAATCCTGCTTTTTCAAAAGCTTTTTGCCAGTCGTTCACCCCTTTCATCAAATAAGGAACCCATTTGGGAGGTGTAGCCGGATCGATATAAAAAACGATAGGTTTTTGCGGTTCTACGAGCTGACCGTTTTTCCATTTGGCATAATCCTGTGGCTTAGGTTCCAGTTTCCAGCGTACAATAAATGTTTCTCTTTTCACTCTCTGCTGATCGTCGCTGAAACTGCTGTATCTATTGGCAAAATAACCTACACGCGGGTCATACAATCTACGCTTGGCAGGCGTTTTAGGCAATAATAAAAAGGAATTATTCAATTCCAGCGTTACAACTCCCGCACTGGATGCCACATCGAAATAACTGCCCGTAGGAGGCACGGGAGACGAAGTAAAACTACGTGCATTGGAGTTGAAAGTTTTAACGGTACGCACCTCAACATTTATAGGATAAGCATTCATACTTTTAATATACGATCTGTCGGAAATAAGACTGGTTAAGTTTACACGTCTTTTGGCTGAAGAGCTGAGGCTTACAGGTGTATTATCTCCGTTGAAATAAGAGGTAACGTCTATTACCGTAGAATTTTTACCATAAGTTTTTACGGGGAAAGCTGCTACCAGCGGATTGGCATTGGAAAGTTCTACAGCCTTGAATATCTGATCAGCAGAGTCTGCTACAGCTATCGTCGCGATTAACTGAAGAAAAACATTTTTGTTGGGTCCTTTTTGAAATTGTACCATCTGATTGTTTACAATTTCTCCGCCATACACACCGGCACCACCAGCTACTCTTGCATAGCGGGTTACCACCAACATGTCTCTTCCGAAAATAGAATCCGGAATTTCAAAATACCATTTATCATCTACTTCATGAACGGTAAACAGACCTTTTTTAGTAACAGCCTCCTTGGTGATAATCTCGCTGTAAGGTTTTATGTCATCTTTCTTCTTTGCAGAATCCTTAGCAGCTGTTGTGTTTTTAACTACAACCGTATCTTTCTTAATAACGGGAGAAAGGGTGTCTTTGGGAATAGGTTTGATGGTGTCAGGGGAAACGAACTGTCCGAAACCGGACACATGAACACATAAAATAGTAAGAACGGAAAATAAAATTTTGTGCATAATTGTATCGGAAATTTTTTAAAGCTGTAAAATAAAAAATAAATCTATAAATAAGGTGGAAACTTCGGGGCAAAAAAAAGTTCCCTCATGGAAATGAGAGAACTATAACCCTAAAAACAACCAACATGAAAAAAATTATTAGGTAAAGTTAATACATTATAAACTTATAAACCAAAAAATTATCTTAATTATTTTTTTATTGCATATTATGAAACACTTTGCTCACATCATCGTCCTGTTCCAGTCTGTCTATGAGCTTGCTAATCTCTTCAGCCTGAGCATCATCAACAGGTACGGTAACGGTTGGAATCCATTCCAATTCTGAGCTTAAAGGCGTAATATTTTTTTCTTCCAGTGCTTTTTGCAGATTACCAAAATCAGTAAATGCGCAACGAAGCACTACTACCGGCTTGTCATTTTCATCTACACTTTCGCCCATTTCTTCCAAACCTGCGTCAATCAATTCCAGTTCCAGCTCCTCTATATCAATTCCTTCCGGATCTAATTTAAAAACTCCCATTTTGTTGAACTGAAAACTTACACTTCCGTTTGTACCCAATGTACCGTTTCCTTTATTAAAATGAGAACGCACATTGGCTACCGTGCGTGTGGGATTGTCTGTTGCGGTTTCAACCAGAACAGCTACGCCATGCGGACCATAACC
>JAEWWO010000214.1 GCA_023396345.1 Bacteroidota bacterium | reverse complement strand
GTATACAATCAGGTAAAAGATTTTATTATTACGACACCAACAATTCACGATGGAGTGATTTATTTTGGTTGTTGGGGAAATGAATTTTATGCCTTAGACACAAAAACAGGAAAAGAAATATGGAAATATAAAGACGGACACAGCAACCGCATGTTGTCGCCTGCAGCCTGTATACCACAAATTGCTGACGACAAGGTTTTCATTGTTGCACCGGACAGGCACATGAGTGCGCTCAATAAAAAAGATGGAAAACTTCTCTGGAAAAAGAAATGGGACAATGACTGGGTGCGGGAATCCATGGGCATTACAGCCGACGGCAAAATGATTCTTGCAAAAACTATGCAGGGAGATGTAATAGGCGTTTCTTCTTCTACAACAGAAAACCCCGACTATACATGGAAGACAAACTACTCATTAGGGTATGAGCTAAATCCGGCTCCGGTTACAGAACAAAACGGATTAATTTTTACTTTGAGCGACAAGGGTGTTGTTGCAGCATATAACAGAGAAAACGGCAAAGTAAAATGGGCGCACAAAGTGTCCAATACGCTGGTAAATATGATAAAACCTCTGGACAAGAATAAATATATTGTAACTACAATGGACGGTAAAGTGGTAATACTGGAAGATAATTATTGATTGATAATTCGTAATAATTCATCATGTACCAAACCGTTTGAAGCTACTAATCCATGCTGATAAATATCAAATTTATCTCCTTTTAAATTAGTCGTCTTTCCCCCTGCTTCAGCAAGAATCAATACACCAGCTGAAGTATCCCAGGGATGTAGCAGATGTTCATAAAAAGCTTCAAATCTTCCGGCGGCCGTCCAGCACAAATCAAGTGCCGCACTTCCCAGTCTTCTTACTGCAATTCCTTTTTTTACCAATCTTTCAAATACCTGCACTGGACCAATTGGTGTGTCTAAATATTGATAAGGAAATCCTGTAACCAGACAACTTTTTTCTATTGTAGATTTTTTACTCACATGGATTTGTTTATCATTCAGGAAAGCTCCTTTTCCTTTTTCTGCAAAGAAAAATTCATTCATTACAGGATTGTAAACTGCCCCAAGAATTATTTCTCCTTTATATTCCAAACCTACAGAAACCGCACATATCGGAATTCCCTGAGAAAAATTTATAGTGCCGTCAATTGGATCTATAATCCACTTATAAGCTGAATCGGTTGGTATTTCTCCCGTTTCTTCACTTAAAATAAAATGATCGGGAAAATTTTTCTGAATGGTTTCTATAATTGATTTCTCCGCAGCTTTATCTGCTTCTGTAACCGGATTGTTTACACCGTCTTTATTAAAAATCTTGAACTCTCTGTGAAAGAAATACGCCAATTGCTCCGCTCCTTTTTTAGTAGCTTCTATTAAAATATCTTTATACATACGTTAAATTTTTACGTGATAATAAGTATAGCTGAGCCATCAGAGAAAGCATCAAAAACATTGCCGTCATTTGATGTAGCAATGCAAGGGTCTCAAAAGTTCCCCAGTCGTTAGGATTAATTTTAAGACTTGTTATAATTGTTAATACGCCCAGTATCACCTGAACTATCACCAGCATCAGCGGGATATATTTCCATTTGTTCAATAAAACACTCTGTTTTATCTTACTCACTTTTACTGTATATATCAAAATCAAGAGAGTAAGCAAATAAGCCACTCCTCGGTGAATAAAATGTATCGTAATAACATTTTCTATCAAAGGATGACCTGTTCTGGAACTGCTCATTCCATCAGGAACCCATGCTCCGTTTATATCCGGCCATGTTGAAGCCGCAGGCGCGGCTTTAAATCCAGCCATCAGCGCGCCATACACAAACTGAAATAGCAACACCCCTAAAATAATTATTACAAAATTTTTAAGTCCGCGATGAAACAATCCTTCCTGCGGGTGCGTTAGCAGCTTCATCGCAAACCAGAATACATAACAAGCAAGAATCATGGCACAGGTAAAGTGCAAGGCAAGTCTGGTTGGTCTCACATAAATGGCATCTCCTGTTAATCCGCTTGCCACCATTATCCATCCTATAGAGCCTTGCAAAGCACCGAGAATAAACATTCCGGCAAAAGGTAATACCATATCTTTTGTAAAATATTTTTTTACCAGAAAATATACGAAAGGTATGATGAAAACAAAACCCAGCAACCTTGCCCACAAACGATGAAACCACTCCCAGAAAAATATAAACTTAAAATCAGACAGTGTAAAATCTGCATTCAGTAAACGGAATTGCGGTGTTTGCTGATATTTAGCAAACTCTTCCATCCATTGCGCCTGATTCAGCGGAGGCAATATGCCTGTAACAATATTCCACTCAGTAATAGACAGTCCTGAACCCGACAATCGTGTGATACCGCCAATGAGCGTAAGAATGATAATCATTATCACGCCCGTAAGCAGCCAGTAGCCTACTATTTTATTTTTTCTTTCTCTAAATGCAATACTTTCTGCACACATAATTTTTATTTTACGCCGCAAATATAACCAATAGCCGCTGTTAAGCCGTTGTAAAACTGTAAAGGTTTCTGCATTTTCAAAATCTCTTATATTTGTACATTGTAATGCTGAAGAATTATTACCATAAAGATTTGCTCGAAGCCGGCTGTGACGAAGCCGGCAGAGGATGTTATGCGGGACCAGTTTTTGCGGCAGCTGTAATAATGCCGAAAGACTTTTATCACCCTTTATTGAACGACAGTAAACAAGTAAAAGAAGCACACAGAAATGAGCTAAGAATAGTTATCGAAAACACCGCTCTGGCATATTCCGTAGCTATGATAGATTGCGAAGAAATTGACTCTATTAATATTTTAAAAGCCTCATTAAAGGCAATGCATGTTGCCTTGGATAAACTTACCCTGCATCCTGATTTTTTATTGATTGACGGGAATAAATTTTATCCGTACAAAGACATTCCACATTTGTGTGTAATAAAAGGAGACAGCACTTATACTTCTATAGCGGCAGCAAGCATTTTGGCTAAAACGTACAGAGATGAATACATGTGCAAGCTGGATATAGATTTTCCTGATTATGGCTGGAAGAAAAATAAAGGCTACGGCACGCAAATACACAGAGAAGCTATTGGTCGGCTGGGGTTAACCCCACATCACAGAAAGAGTTTTAATATTCTACCCAAACAGTTAAATTTATTTTGAATAATGGAGTTTTCAATAAGAAAAGCAGAGCGAAAAGATTGTATAAGAATAATGGAGCTGGTAAGAGAGTTGGCACTGTTTGAAAAAGCTCCCGAACAGGTTACGGTTACACAGGAACATTTTGAAGAAAGCGGATTTGGCGACAATCCTGTATGGTGGGGATATGTAGCAGAGCACGAAGGAAATATTGTAGCAGCAGCTATATATTATATTCGCTATTCTACCTGGAAAGGACAGCGTATGTATCTCGAAGATATCATTGTAAACGAAGCTTACAGAGGCAAGGGCATTGGTACTATGCTTTTTGAAAAATTAATAGAAGAAGCCAAGGAGAAAAAATTTACAGGCATGATGTGGCAGGCGCTCGACTGGAATACGCCCGCTTTAGACTTTTATAAAAAGTTCGGTGCTTCTTTTGACGAAGGCTGGGTAAACTGCCATCTTGATTTTTAAAAATAAATATTCCCACAGGCTCTTATCGTCTAATTTTAACAACCGATACACCACTAATTCCCTTTATATTTGCAGAAATATAGTGTTTACTTATCTGTAGCATGATAAAAATTATTGACTGGTACATAATAAAAAAGTTTCTGAGTACTTTTTTCTTTGCCATATTCGTATTCACGGTAATAGCTGTGGTTATTGACTTTGGGGAGAAGACAGATAATTTTGTGGATACAGGATGGGGACTTGTAGAAATATTTACCAATTACTATTCCGCATTTATCCCACATATCATCGCCTTATTGTTTCCTTTATTTGTTTTTATTGCCGTTATATTCTTTACGTCAAAAATGGCAACCCGTAGTGAAATTGTTGCTATTTTAGCCAGCGGCACAAGCTTTCAGCGGTTTTTATTGCCTTATTTTATTACAAGTTTATTTCTTGCTGTCGGACTATTCTTTGCCAGCAGTTATCTCGTTCCACGCTCGGAAGTAAAGCGTGCACACTTTGAAACCAATTATGTAAATTCTACTTCGGGTTATCATCAGATGACAGAAGAAGATCCGAATATGTATTATAAAGTAGATTCTTTTACCTATGTTGGAATCCGAAGCTATGATACGATAGCAAAAAAAGGAGGACCGATATACTTGTGGGAAATCAGAGATGCTAAAGCACACTACAATATGCGTGCGCCCAATATCTTTTGGGACACAGCCGGTGCAGCAAAGAAAAAAGTAGCCGGTACATGGAAACTCGATAACGTTTTTGAAAGAAAAATTGATTCTATACAGGAGAAAATAACGATTGATTCTAAAAAAGATTTTGTCTTTAACTTTACTCCCTTCGATTTAAGAATAGATCAATATGCAGAAGACGTGCTTACCACCCCGGAGTTGAAAAATCATATCCGCATTGAACGCCAGCGGGGCGGAGAAAACGTAAATATATTTCTTATGGAGTTGTACAGGCGTACAGCTACGCCGTTTTCAGTGATAATTCTTACGCTTATTGGTGCCATTGTTGCCTCGCGCAAAGTACGCGGCGGTAATGGTATGCATCTGGCAATGGGCTTTATACTGGCTGCTTCTTATGTGGTGATGGATCGCTTCTCAACTGTTTTTTCTACCAAAGGAAATCTTCATCCCATGCTTGCTGCCTGGATACCGAATATAATATTTATTTTTGTTGCTATCTATTTATACAGAAAAGCGCCAAAATAAATATTTATGTACAAATTTTCTTTACTTACTCTTACCGCATTCTTAGTTTTTATACAGGCTGATG
>JAEWWO010000187.1 GCA_023396345.1 Bacteroidota bacterium | reverse complement strand
CTGCGGGAGGAAATAGTGGTGTAACTCCCTCACAAAATCTTGTAGACGCGTATGAATATACAGGCACTCCAAATCCTGCAAATCCCTATGCAAATAGAGATCCCAGACTTGGATACACTATCGTGACAAACAACAGCCAATGGAATGGACGTACTATGCAAATATATAACGGAGGACAAGATGATCCTTCAATGGCCGGGGCTTCAAGAACAGGAAATTATCTTAAAAAATTCCTCAATGACAACCTCGATTTGGTGAATAATGATATTGAAGCAAGGGCGTGGATACTTTTTAGATACGCTGAGATTTTATTAAACTATTCAGAAGCAATGAATGAAGCTTATGGGCCCAATGATAAAGCAAGCTACGAATTAAGCGCTGTTAATGCACTGAATATGGTACGCCAAAGACAAGGAGTAAATATGCCTGCAATAGCTGCTGCAAGCAAAGAAGAAATGCGCTCACTTGTAAAACGCGAAAGAAGAGTTGAACTTGCTTTTGAAGGACACAGATGGTGGGATTTGGTAAGATGGAAGGACGCAGCTACCGCACTCAATCAGCCATTAAAGGGTGTGCATATCACTAAATTGGGCGGTAGCTTTATTTATGAGTATTTTAATGTAGAAAACAGAGTGTTTACTTCTCCAAAGATGTACTTATATCCTTTTCCTCAAACAGAGGTAACAAAGTCAAACGGAGTATTGACACAAAATGCCGGATGGTAAAAAATAAATAACATATAACATTTATAAAATGAAGTCTTATTCTTTAATTTTTATAGCACTACTTTTATTAATATCCTGTGTAAAAGATACAGGTATATATGAATATGGTATAGATAAAGTATATATGCCTCAGGCATCTCTGCTAAACGGCGGGATAAGTAATGATTATCCGGTACCAATTAAACTAGGCAATGGTATTGAAAATTATACATTCGATACTACAACAAAAGAACTTAAAATTTTACTGGGCGTTTACAAGTCAGGAAAAGAAACTGCACAGGCTTTTGATGTAGAAGTGTATGCCGATGAAGATTCCACAAGTTCTGCAGTATCAGCAAATGGACAAAGATTGGCATTACCATCTGATGTATATACTTTACCCACATCGGCAAGCGTAGCTCAGGGAACAAGAGAAACATCTTTTTATCTTACAGTAGATGTTGCAAAACTTATAGAAAAGTATCCTGACTATTCTATAAAGAAATTAACACTCGTTGTGGGAATAAAGAATCCTACAGCTTATGAATTAAATGAATCATTAAGCAAAACAGTAGTATTAATAGACGCTTCTGCATTTATGCCGGCTCCTTCTATAGTAAAAGGAGGTGATATGTCTGCTGGCAGTGAGCAATACTGGACAATTCTAAATATTATGGATAACAATCCTGTAGAACCAGGAACAGTTACTTTCGCTAACGGAAAATTGATACTTTCAAATGGAAGTGGTTCTGTAAACAGGAATACTGCTATATATCAGCCAATTACACTTATGCAAGGACAGCGGTACAAGCTTTCTTCTGATTTTACTTCTACAGGAGGCGCTGTTAATTCGGAGATATTTATGCTTATTTCTCAAACAGAACCAAAGGAAGGACAATATTATAGTAAAACAGGAGTGTTTATGCATGCTGATTCGTGGGCAGGAAAGTTGGTAAATCCGTTCGCCGGAAATTTTGCAGATGAAGCCAATTGGAAAGAAGGATTTGATAATTCAGGAGCATTTACTTCCACATTTACCGGAGAAGGTTATCTTATCATTGTGTTTGCAAGCTGGGGAGGAAATATAGGAACACTTACTTTAGATAATATTAAAATAGAAGCATTATAGAATTTTAAAAAATCAACAGCCATGAAAAAAATATTTGGTATTATAGGATTTAGTTTATTACTCATTTCTTGCAGCTGCAGCAAAGGGGGCGGAGGGACCGTTGATCCGCCCGAACCCCCAAAGCCACCTATAGAAACAAGAGATCCCATTATAATAAACAGCAAAACCTGGCCGCGTTATTTCACGACTAAAGAAGGAACTACCTGGATTCCTATAGCTACTAATTATCTTCCATCGGGGAATTTAGTAGAAGTAGAAAATTATTTTAAAAGATTTTCTGAAAACGGAGGAAATGCCATGCGTATATGGATAAGCACTTCTTTTCTTGAAATAGAAGACTCAAGGGAAGGAGTATATAGCTCAGACAAATTGAATAGAATAGATTACATCATTCAGCTGGCAAAGAAGTATAACATAAAAATAAAATTCACCTTACAACATATAAGGTCAATTTCTGCCACGTCCACACCAGAGACAGATTGGTCTAACAGTAAATCTCTTGCAACAAAATTTACTGATATTAACCAATATGTAAACACAACAGCAGGGAGAACTTCTTATCTTAATCGTGTAAAAGCCTTGGCTAATCGCTATAAAAATGAACCACAAATTTATGGCTGGGAATTGTGGAATGAAATGGACGCCGCAGTAAATGAAACCGGTTGGTATAATTATACTGCTCCAATGATTGATTCTGTAAAAAAAATAATGATACATCAAAGTGTTACACAAACATTGGGCAGCATGCATAGTGAATATGCAGAAAGTATGTATACAAAACTAGCCGGTATCACAACAAATGATTTTTTGTCTATTCATCGTTATCTTGATGAAGGCACGTCATGGGATCAATATGCTGTTACAAAAGGCCCTATGGACATACTTGCTAATGATGCTGTAAAAAAAGGACTTGATCTTACAAAAAATGTTGTAAAACCAGTTATCATAAATGAAATTGGAGCAGTACAACCCAATCATGCCGGCCCTTCTTACTTATATGAAAAAGACAACGAAGGCGCTTTGTTGCATGATATGATCTTTGCTCCATTCTTTAGTGGTGCGGCAGGTAGCGGTAGTCCATGGCATTGGGATAGCTATATCTACAAGAAAAATCTATGGTATCATTTCAAAAGGTTTGCTAATGCAATAAAAGACATCGATCCTGTAGCAGAAAAGTTTACGCCTGTAGCCTTTGAGGCAAATGGTGTAAGATGTTATGCATTAAAAGGAAGTACAAAAACAATCATTTGGTGCAGAGATGCTACTGTTACCTGGAAAACAGAACTGGAAGATGCTATTGCAGCAACTGAGAAAACCGGATTAATAATAGATCAAACAACACAATTAGGTAAACAATATACAAATGCAAGATTTTACAATCCATGGACAGATAATTGGACAAATCAATCTGTAGCCAACAATATAAATGTACCATCATTTAAGCGTTCCATCGTAATTGCATTACAATAATTAAATAAGAATTTTTATCTTCTTATGCAGATTTGCTTTTCAAAAGATAGTTTTGATATCAATTGCATTTAGAAATAATTTAAACAGGAATGAGGATCAAAAAAATAACAGCCCTTATCAAAAATTATATGATAATGTTGATGGGCGTATTAAGTTTTCTTTTTGCAAACGCACAAAAAAGTTTTAATGATGTTCCTATCATTGGTGCCGAAATTTTCATAGAGCCTGGGCAATCTGATAAAGATGTTGAGAGTTGGTTTAAAATATTAAAAGACATGAATATGCCACTTACGCGTATCCGCATGTTTGAAAATTATATGAAAGATAGTAGTGGCAATTGGAATTTTTCATTGTTTGACAGAGCTTTTAAATATGCCGACAAATATGGCATAAAGGTTTATGGTAATTTATTTCCTGCCACAGACTTTACTGATGTAGGAGGCTTCAAGTTTCCTCGCGACAACAACCACTTACAAAGTATTGCTGAATATATAAAACAAACTGTAACGCATTTTAAGCAATTTAAATCTTTGTATGGATGGGTGCCCATTAATGAACCGGGAGGAGGAAACGTAAGCAATGATCTGGCAAAGCAAATCCTTAAAGCATGGAAAGAAAAAAATAATACGACCGTACAAAATAATTCAACAGGATATGCTCATTTTTCTTTCGAATCCAATGAATTTCTGTTAGACTACAATACCTGGTATTTACAATGGCTCACTGATGAAATACGTAAATATGATAAAGAAAGTCCGGTACATGTAAACAATCATCAGATATTTGAAAATGTGGCAGAATACGACTTTCCCGCATGGAGTAAATTTTTAACCAGCCTTGGAGGTTCGGCTCACGCAAGCTGGCACTTTGGATATTTTACCCGCAATAAGTATGATGTAGCAATATCCGCAAATAGCGAAATTATAAGAAGTGGAGCAAAAAATATTCCTTGGATGATGACAGAAATACAAGGAGGAAATAATATTTACAGTGGATATGATCCTCTGTGTCCCACTACGGAAGAAATTGCTCAATGGCTTTGGATTTCATTAGGTACTGGTAGTAAAGGAGCCATTTTTTGGTGTCTCAATCCTCGTGCGTCCGGTACGGAAGCGGGAGAATGGGCGATGATTGATTTTAAAAATAAACCTACAGACAGATTGCTTACATCTGCTGCTATTGCTTCAGAAATTAATAAAAGAAAAGAATTATTTGCACAGGCACGTCCGGTAAACAGCAACATTCATGTACTGTATATTAAAGAAGCATTATGGGTAGAAAAGAAAATGGTTCCGGAGTCTAAAAAGCCCGAACTGGAAGGCCGCTCCATAGGAAGTGTAATGAAATCTGCACTCGCATATTTTGAAGCATTGTCTGAAATGGGCTTGCAGCCTACGTTTCAGGATATTGAATATTTCGATTTTAACCAATCATTCTATACAGGACAAACAATTATACTTGCCAATCAAATTGCTTTGCCTTATAAATATCATCAGGCTTTAAAAGATTTTGTAAATAAAGGAGGAACAATAATAGCCGATGGACTTACAGGATTTTATGACGAAAATGCCATTAGTTTAATGATGAATGATTTTGTATTGAAAGATCTCTTTGGTGGAGAAATTACTGAATATAAATTTATTGGCAATATTGCAGCATTCCCTCTAAGTAATGACACCTCCATTCCTGCTCACATGCAAACCGGTTACATCAAGCCTATTGCAGCAAAAGTATTATCAACGCTTAACAATATACCGGTGGCAACAATCAATAATTACGGAAAAGGAAAGTTTGTGTGGATTCCGTCACTCATTGGTTTGGGATCGAGATTAAAGGATGATTATATGCCTTTAATAAATTTTATAAGTAGTCAAATTAATCTTAAGAATGAAATAAGGTTTGAAAAACCTGCGGACGGTTTGTTGATGAAAACATTAGAATCCAACGGTAAATTTATTTCTATTCTTGTAAATAAAAGTACAGAAAAAAAACAGGTCGAAATTTTAGGAATCAAACCTACACTTCGTCCCAAAATAATATATGCGGATAAAAGTGGTACAATTAATAATCAACAGCAAAACTTAATTAATATTGAAAGGGAAGAAACGCTTGTTTTGTTGTGGGAGTAGCTGTTAATTGCTTAATATAAATATTTTATTACCTGTAATATTTTAACTTTATAAGACCTCGCATCTTTTGCTAATTTGTAAAAATTCAAGTTTATGAATAAGATTCTGTTTTCTTTTTTTCTTTTATTTTCAATAGCTACCCATGCGCAAACCAACGATTGGGAAAATACGGCTGTAAACGCTATCAACACTGAAAAGCCGCATGCTACCTATGTTCCGTTTGATAAACTTGAGTGGAACACAGATGCAAAATCTTCTTTGGTAAAAAGCCTCAACGGAAAATGGAAATTCAAATATTATAAGAATCCCTCTTTAGTACCCAATGATTTTTATAAAACAAATAATGTAAACGGATGGGACAATATCAATGTTCCCTCCAACTGGCAACTGGAAAGCGATAAGTACGATCCTCCGGTATTCACCAATATCAAATATCCGTTTAAAATGGATCCCCCGTTTGTGCCGAAAGATTATAATCCGACCGGAGTGTACAAAACAAACTTCACTATTCCTTCCGACTGGAACGGAAAGCAGGTATTTATTCACTTTGCGGGCGTTCAGTCTGCAATGTATCTATGGATAAACGGAACCAGAGTAGGATATCACGAAGAAGGTATGTTGCCCGCAGAGTTCAACATTACTCCTTATTTAAAAAAAGGAAATAATTTTCTTGCAGCGCAAGTGCTTAACTGGTCCGATGGAAGTTATCTGGAAGATCAGGACTTCTGGAGACTGAGCG
Source organism: Bacteroidota bacterium (assembly GCA_023396345.1). Taxonomy (GTDB): domain Bacteria; phylum Bacteroidota; class Bacteroidia; order Chitinophagales; family Chitinophagaceae; genus Haoranjiania. Next base: position 1,759 of record JAEWWO010000187.1, on the reverse strand, counting down.
GCATTTACAGAGATGTTTTTTTGTATGCCGCACCAACAGTAAGAATGAGAGATTTTGCCGTGTATGCTACTTTAGATAATGAATATAGAAATGCAGAACTAAATGTAAAAGTTGCTGTTCAGAACTTAGGGAGTAAAGCGGAAAATAATTATTCTGTAAGAACTACCCTAAAAGATGCATCAGGAAAAACAATTGCTCAACAAACCTCAAACACTGTAACAGTGAGCAATTCAGCCGAAAGCAATATCCATATTCAGTCAGCAGTAACAAATCCGCTGAAGTGGACAGCAGAAGCTCCTAATCTCTACAAAGTAGGTGTAGAGCTGCTTTCAGGCAATACAACCGTTCAGGCTTTTGTCATCAATACAGGATTCAGAAAAGTAGAAATTAAAAACGGTTTGTTTTTAATCAATGGACAACCTGTAAAAATAAAAGGAACCAATCGTCATGAATTTGATATGCATACCGGACGCTATGTAACGCGTGAATCCATGATAAAAGATATTGAACTGATGAAGCAATACAACATCAATGCGGTGCGTACCTCGCATTATCCCAATCATCCCGAATGGTATGCCTTGTGCGATGAATACGGCTTGTATGTTATGGATGAAGCCAATGTAGAAAGTCACGGACTTTGGGAAAATGGCTACTACATAGGAGAAAAACCCGAGTGGCAAAAGGCAATCGTTGAAAGAAATGTGGGAATGGTTGAGCGCGATAAAAATCATACATCAATTGTTTTCTGGTCTCTGGGAAATGAGTCCGGTTGGGGTCCAAATTTTGATGCTGCTTATAAAGCCGTTAAGGCAATAGACCCGGAAGTGCGTCCAGTGCATTACGAATCTAAGAATCCGGCATATGCCGACAAACAGGCGCATTACGACTTCATCACCGATATGTATTCTGAATTAAACGAAATCAACTGGCAGTTTCTTGACGATACTACAAGACCTGTGGTTATTTGTGAATATGCACACTCCATGGGCAATAGTGTGGGTAATTTCAGAAAGTACTGGGATTTGTTTTATGCGTTTGACAGATATCAGGGCGGCTTTACCTGGGATTGGGTAGATCAGTCATTAATAAGAAAAGACAAAAACGGAAAAGAATATTTTGATGTTGTCAATCATTCAGACGGCGCCAATACCAACGACGGATTGATTAATGCTGAAAGAGTTGCACAGCCTGAATTGCACGAAGTAAAAAAAGTGTATCAAAATTATAATGTAAAAGATGTAGATATCAATACAGGTCTGGTAATTATTTCCAACGATAATTATTTTGTAAATACCGATGATGTGTATGTAAAATGGGAATTGCTCGAAAACGGCAAAGTCATTGCTTCCGGAACAGATGATAAGCTGAATTTACAGCCGCAAACAAAAACTTCTTACAAAGTAAATTTTGACAGAAACCTTGTAAAGAAAGATGGAAGCGAATATTTTATGAATTTTTATTTTCTGTCAAAAAACAAAACTCCTTGGTCGCCAAAAGATTTTGAAGTAGCAAAAGAGCAAATAAGTTTTGGGCTGAATACTTTTAAACCAATTTCTGAAATAGATAAAACAGCCAGTCTTGCCGTAAACGACGCAACAGATTTAACTATTCAGGGAAAAAACTTTTCGGTAGTGTTTGATAAGAAAAATGCAGCAATAAAAAGTTATGCAGTAAATGGAAATAACATTATTGCAGAGCCCATGCTGCCTTCGTTCTGGCGTGTTCCTACGGATAATGATCTGGGCGGAGGAGAAAACGG
>JAEWWO010000045.1 GCA_023396345.1 Bacteroidota bacterium | reverse complement strand
TTTTGCTATCATCCAGATTTCTTGATTTAGCCACAGTAACTTTTTCCATTAATGCTTTTGACATACCCATTGCATTGATAGGATAAGCTGCTTTATCAGTGCTTAATACCACTACTTTCTTCACCTCATATTTTTCTGCAGCAGTAAGTACATTGTCAGTTCCTACAATATTGGTTTTAACGGCTTCTAACGGAAAAAACTCACAAGAAGGTACTTGTTTCAAAGCGGCAGCATGAAAAATATAATCAACGCCTTTAACAACTTGGTCTACACTTTTTGCATCACGTACATCCCCAATATAAAATTTCACTTTAGGGTTATTCAGTCGCTTACGCATATCGTCCTGCTTCTTTTCATCGCGACTAAAAATTCTTATTTCGCTAAAGTGATCAGTATTTAAAAATCTTTGCATCACAGCATTTCCAAAAGAACCGGTACCACCGGTGATTAATAGCGTTTTATTTTTTATTTCCATTATTTTAGTTTTATTAAATTTAGTTTTAAAATTTTAATTGCTATGAAGACACAAAAATAGTTATTCAAAACAGTAAATATTTAATTGAATTATTCTTTTAACAATTGTTGATATAAGTTTAAGTATTCTTTGTATCTATTATTCTTATCAAAAAATTCTAACGATCTTTTTCTGCACGCTTCTTTATAAAATGATTTTCCGCGTATTTTAATATTATCAATTGCTCCTCTCAAGGGTTTTAAACTTTCGTCTCTTTCTACTATGTATCCTGTTTTAGGTGTAATAAGTTCTGGGCTTGCAGTAGTATTATATACAATACTTGGTGTACCGCAAGCAAAGCCTTCTACAGTTGTTAATCCAAAGGTTTCTTCCACTGATAGATTTAGGACTACATCACTAATAGAATACCATTCTACTAAATTAAAAATGTTCTCCGTTTTTTCAATACCAATAATATTTGATGGTAGTTTACTAATTATATTTTTTTTTAATCCAATCAATACAATTACTTCATCATTATGAAGTAATTTGCTTAAAGATAGATAATCATTGAGGCCTTTTCTTTTAGACCAAACACTAGCCACTCCTAACATTACGAATTTTCCTGAAATGTGTTTGTTCTTTGATAAACTATTATTATCTAATGGGACGAAGATACTTGTATCGACGCCATTATATATGCGCTTCACAAAATATTTTGATAAATAAGATTGTTGAGCTACACTTTTTAACCAATCAGATACAGTAACAATAGTTAAATTATTTAGTGAAGTAAAGTATTCTTTTTTTATTAAAAAATTTTTTTTCGAGTTATCTAAAAAAAAACTTTTGGGATACTCTTTGGTCTGCGGACAATTATAACATTGGGTTTTCCACTTTTCGCATCCAACAAAAGAAAAATGACTACAATGTCCTGTAAATGCCCAACAATCATGAAGTGTCCAAACTACAGGAATATTTTCTTTTTGAAGAAATTTAAAAAGTATTTCTATATTAATATAATACCCATGTAGATTGTGAATGTGAATTATATCAGGCGATATTGCTTTTATTTTTCTTATTAATTTTTTTGTAGCATTTATTGAAGCAAATCCATGATTATCAAATAAGCGTGTGCTTATAAGATGAACAATATTATCAAGAATATTACCTATTTTAATTTTAGTTAAATTACTAAATTTTTCTTGTCGTCCAAAAGCAATATAACTTTTATTTCCCTGAGATATTAACATATTTCCAATCTCCTCGCATATACGACCAGTTGACCCTGTATTTATGACGGAATTTATCTGTAATACATTCATCATTTAAGCCAACGGCATTTTAGTTTTATTATCTGAATTTATTTGCATAATTTTAATTTTTTAACGTTTTACGTACTTTTTTTTATATTAGCAAAATGAAATTTTTTAAACCATGAAATTCAATAGACGTAGTTTTTTAAAAAAAACAAGCCTAACCGCAAATTTACTATTTTTCACAAATATTCTTTTTGGTAAAGATATAATTAAAAAAAAAGATCGCAATGATTATGATTCTATTAATATAAAATCTTTTGGAGCAACAGGAAATTCTACAAACGATACTGACGCATTTAGAAAAGCCGTTGCTCTTATAAATACAGAAAATATTGGAGCTTTATATATTCCGAGTGGCGTTTATTTAGTAGATCCATCTGTAATTATTTTAAAAAAATCATGTAAAATTTATGGTGATGGAAAATCTTCTGTTCTGAAACCTGTTGATATCAATAATGCAAAAGCAACATCAAATACCTCGTGTATTGAAATTCAAACAAATAGTTGTATAATTGAAGATGTACAAATCAGAGATTATAGAATAGGAATTACTTGGAGCAAGCAACAACAAGTTCACATAAATAGATGTCATATTTATCAAAATACTATAGGAATTATATGTAATGATGCATACTTAAATAATATTACTAATAATTATATCACTTTTAATAATATTGGTATAATATCCTACGGAAGAAGTTTTCAATTACTCATTAATTCAAATATAATTGACAACAATTCAGCCACTAGTATAGGAGGAATTGGAATATTATTAAGTGGTTCCAATGGTTGTGAAATTAGAATGAATTCTATAGAAGGAAATAGAAATCAAAGAACTGGCACCGGTTGTGGAATTTATATATCAGGGGTATGTGTAAAATTAAATATAATTGGAAACTGGTTCGAAACAAACTTTGAAACAAAAAAACCTTCTTCAAATAAATCGATTGATATTTATTGCGCAGACAAGGAATCGAATTCCCAACAAGATATTTTAATTAATGACTTAGTCTTAAACGAATATAAAAAGCTTTGTTCAACTTCTACATATGGTTCTATAAATATACGTGATAACTTTTATCTTGCAACAGCATACAGTATATATTTTTCTTATTTTCGTCAGGGAATATTAAATATAAGTGGTAACATTTTCAGTGGTAGTATGGAATTTTTCAATAAACCTATCTACTTAATTAATAATAAATCTTTTTATAATTCAGTGATAAATATTACAGAGAATCAAGAGCAAAACACTGCAGGAGATTCCAAAACATTAAACTACAGAATGCTATCAGGAATAAATAATAGTCTATTATTTATGGAGGGTAATAATAAAAAAGGTATTAAAATATTATACAATAATGAAGTAGTTATTTAATTTGAATTCCTAATTCTATTTTTGATTTCATTAGAATAACCTAATATTGTCCAAAAAAATATAGATAATATATTACCTGAAGACAATATATATCCTTCATATATAATATGTGAGGCAAAAAAAACCATTATCGACAAATAAAAAGGGATTTGCTCGTTCTTATTTCTATACTTATAAAGGCCCCAAAATATATTTATAAATAATAATGTAAAACTAATTAGTCCAAGAATACCAATTGAAGATAAAAGTCCTAACCATCCAGATCCATATTCTACTGAACCTTCATTGTCATAAGAGTAGCCTGCCGAATTTACGAAAACACTTGCGTAACCAATACCATAAATTGGACTGCTATTGAACTCTAACAAACGAGCATCCCACATTACAGACCGAGAAGTCTCTCCATTCATACTTTCTTGAATCTCCATTTTCTTATTGATACCTTCTAAATAATCATCCCATAGTGGATACGTCATAGATATCATAAACATTATACTGAATATATATTTAAAATAATTAAGTGGATTTTTACTTTTCACAAACAAATAAAAACAACAAGCTAAAATTGTAGCTCCTATTGCAGCTCTGGAAGATGTTAACAAGAGAATTGCTGATGATATTAAAATAAGTAATATAAATATATACTTTTTTCTTTTTGTTTGCAAATTAAGATTACAAAAATAATATATTATTACTATTGCGCTAATAGGACCTAATACCATAGACTGATTCGTTATACCACTATAATAAAATCCATCAGTAGGTAAACGTCCTCTTAACAAAAATGAGATCAAAACGATTAAAGTAAATAAAAAAATAAAATATGACAAAATTTTTTTTAAAATTACTGCATGTTTCAAACTTGAAAAATAGGGACCTAAACTTATAAGTAGGAAAGAAAAAAAAAGAAATTTAATATAGGGTGAAAATACTATTGGAATATCGTTCAATAGAAGAGATAATAAAATTGTAAATAAAAAGATAAACAATAAAATATTAGACTTAAAAGAATACAATGTTGGTAATAGTACAATTAAACAAAGAGAAACTAATGCTCCATAATATGCTATCTCATCTATATTGAAAAAATTAATAACTCTTGTAGTTAGTATAGTAACAAGTATAAAAAGAATCGTATTGAATGTATATTGCAATTTACTCATGACTTTAAGAGTTCTATCTTTATTCTAAAATAAATAGTCTTACCTTTATTAACTATTCTTTTAAAGTGTGATTCTTCCGATCCATAATAATAAATCCAATATCTATTCTTCTCTCCTGTAGGTATTAAGTTAGGAGATACTATTCCCCATTTTACCTTCTCATTACGAAAAAGTTCTTCTGTAATATCCATTTTCGAAAAATAAATTTTTTGTTGAAGCTGATAACCGACAGTAACAGACATCGAATCTTTTTCATTATTATATAGCGTTGGAAAAAATATTATTAAATCTTCCCATGCAGAAGCAGCGTTATTGTAGATATGAGGAAACTCAGTATTACTTTTATTAGTAGCATATGTAATAGGACTTGGATTATATTGCGAATTTAATTTTTTATCAATAACAACTGATCCAATCGATCTGTAACCTTCACTCCAAGTTCGCAAGTAAATAATATAATTATCTTTATTCACAATTACAGAAAACTGAGTATCAAAATGTACATTATAGAGTAGTTTTTTATCTCGCCAATGAATACCGTCATTAGAACTAAGGAGAAAAGTACCTTGTCTCTTACTTGAATCTCTTTCTACACCAATTAACTTATATTCCTGTAAATATTTGTCATAAAAAACAAAATTCTCTAATATTCCATTATAAATTATGTTATTACTATCATTTTGTGAAATGTTTGAAATATTTTTATTCCAAATTTTACCATTATCAGAGGTAGCATAGCAAAAGTTAGAATAAAATTCGTTAAAAGGAGATGGCCCCCAGGATGTATACCACATTTTATAAGAATTTGATGTTTTTATAACATTATAATACCCTAAGAGTTGATTTTCCCAATCTTGATCTTGAATTAGCACAATTTCTCTTGAATTTTCTAATATATTTATCTTGAATGGCATCTTAGAAGGATCTATAGATATAACATCCTTCTTATTAGAACAACCTGACAATAAGAGTAAAAATAATATAAAAAATCTCATTATAGCTTAATTTTTTATGACGAATTTATTAGAATTTAACATTATTATATAGTATAGTGCTCTCAAAAATAGTAACAAGTAAATAGAAAAATAAATTATGTAGATTCATGAGGTGAGGATGATGTTGATTTGCTAACAATAAATGCAAATATAAAAATAATAACTGCGTTTATAAAATAATAAATTAATTTAGCAAATATAATATTTTCCATTGTTTTTGTATACTTAAGTACATACAGAAGAATTAAAAAATAAACTATAGTTGAGAATAAATCCGTAAAAACTAATAATTTTCTCTTATCTCTACCGTGCATATAATAATACAATTGTGATCTTAATGAAAATGGAATAACTCCTAAAATAATAAGTTTAATATTGAATGTGTCTGCAGCATATTGAGGCATATAAATGAGTAGCAAATCATCTATAATAAAATAAACTATTACTACCATCACCAATGATAGACCAACAACCACAATTGTATGTTTTAATACATATGATAACGATTTATTGCTAATAATCCTATTCATATACATTTCAGTATAATTAACAGAAAAAATGGTAAAGACCGAAAAGAAAAATAGTATTGCAGAAAATCTACCCACAGCCTCTAAGTTCCAAAACCTTTCAATTAGGAATCTATCTAATGACATTGAAAAAAAAGCTATTAATGAGGATATATATAGTAAAAAACCCTTATTAAATAATTCTTTGACAGAAGCTCTAATTTTTTTTATGTTAAATATTATTCTAACATTGAAAAACTTAATAATTATTAAAAAAACTGTTATATATGCCGTGAGAAAAGCAAATACAAATCCCCAAAAACCATAAAGCAAAAATCCAATAATCTGTGCTACAGTGGGAAAAAGAACTGATAAAAACGATAACTGTACAAAATGTTTTTTATCCTCAAAGCTTCTGTAGTATATACGGTATAATGCAATTAAAGAACTGAAAAAACCAGCAAGGGAGAAATAAAAATAGAAAAATTTATCCTCACTCCGTTGTAAATACCAGAAAATCATGAACGCTATAGAAGTAATTCCTGTAATTACTAAACCAGTCGAAAATAAATTATGAATTCTTTTTTTTTCTCTTTCTATAGGAAAGATTCTGTCAAAACCACTCCTTACACCTAAATGTGAAAAATCAAAAGACTGAAAAATAGTTTTTCCTAAAGAAATTTTACCGAAGTCCGTAGCTGACAGTTTTTTTAGTAAAAGAAGATTAATGACTATATTTAGGATGACATTTATGTAGCCCAAACTAAGATACTTTAAAAGGTTCTTATTGAAGAGTTTTTTATATCCCATCATATGCTTCTAAAGCTGAAATAAAGGCTGAAGTAAATTTACGAGTATCATCC
>JAEWWO010000359.1 GCA_023396345.1 Bacteroidota bacterium | reverse complement strand
CCAATAACTGGAAACTGATTGGCACAGAAGTTGACAAGCCTTCTGCTGTACTGGTTATTTCTGCGCACTGGCTCACCCGTGGCACGCATGTTACGGCAATGCATTTTCCTGAAACCATTCACGACTTCGGAGGTTTTCCGCAGGCTTTGTTTGATGTACAATATCCTGCTCCCGGTAATCCTGAACTGGCAGAGGATATCAAAAATATTGTACAACATACCAATGTAGGTCTTGCGCATGACTGGGGACTCGACCATGGTGCATGGACGGTTGTAAGGCATATGTTTCCCGATGCGGATATTCCGGTTTTGCAATTGAGTATTGATTATTACAAACCTGCCGCCTATCATTATGCGCTGGCAAAGGAATTACGAGCTTTAAGAAAGAAAGGCGTACTGATTATGGGCAGTGGCAATATTATTCATAATCTGCGCATGGTAGCCTGGGATAAGATGAATGATAATTATGGCTACGATTGGGCTCATGAAGCGCATGAACTTTTTAATAAACATATTTTATCAAAAGAACATGAATCTTTGTTGGAGTGGGACAGTTTGGGCAACGCTGTAAAGCTGGCTGTGCCTACGCCTGACCATTATTATCCATTAATATATTCACTGGCATTGCAGCAAGATAAAGATGAGATTGCATTGTTTAATGACGAACTGATGGCAGGCTCTTTATCTATGACATCTTTGGTGATAAATTAAAATGTGTTTTGCAATGAAGAAGAGATTGCTGAAAGTTCAGCATTATCAATTGCGTAAGATTATTTCCAAAGGTTTATTTTCAAATAAATCTTTATGAAGATTATTTTCGGAATGTCCAATGTTTCCTACGGTTTCAGTATGATTGATGTGTTGTTGTAAATAGAATTTATTCTGATAATTTTTGCTATGCAAAAAGGAAGACATTTCCTTTATATCATCTGTGTTTAATAATTCGGAATGCACGGTTGTTCTTACCTCAAATTGAATAGTTGAGTGAGTTAGTATATCAAGAGTTTCTTCAAATGGTGCATATAAATCAGACTGCGTTATGTGTTGAAATTTTGCTTTCGTTGCTTTATAATCCAGAGAAACATAATCAACTAAATTTTCCTCAACCAATTCCCGAATCAGGGCAGGATTGCTGCCATTGGTATCAATCTTTACCAAAAATCCCATAGATTTTATTCGGGTTATAAATGGCTTCAAATGCTTATGCATAGTGCATTCCCCGCCACTTAATACAACAGCATCCAGAAGATTTTTTCTTTTATTCAAAAAAGTGAAAACATCATCAAAACTCATTTTTCCTTTTCCTAAAACAATATCCGGATTGTAGCAATACAGGCAACGCATATTGCAACCTGCAAACCACACAATACAGGCAGTTTTATCAGGATAATCTATTAAAGTAAACGGGGTAATATCGTATATTGGAAGTGCGATGATTTTTGAATTTTGAATTTTGATTTTTTAATGGAGGACTGTCTAAAAAGGGTGTCATAGACTTCGTCGAATCTTGGATTTCTGATTCCGATTTATCGGAATGAAGAATCTAAAACACAAGATTTGTTAATTGGGATAAACCCTTAATATCCTTTCGTCATGTTGAGCGCAGAGCGAACCTGTCTCGTCCAAGACGAGAACATCTATTCTATTTAGATCCTTCACTTCGATCAGGATGACAGAACATCCTTTTTTAAAAGTACTAAGTACTCTATACTAAGTACTCAGTACTTTCAGTAGTTAATTGCAGCATCTGTTTTCTACAAAAAAGGTTCTTTCCTTACGCTCTCCTTTTTTGCCGATGTTAAAACTTTCAACAGGTCTGTGGTAACCCATTACACGTGTGTAAACCAGACACTTTGTGCGTTTGTCTGTGTTGGATTGTAACAATGCTTCTTCTTTTGTTTTAGTGATGTTCATGATTTTTATTTTTTAATTCGTTTAATATTTCCTTATCACATTCCGGGCAGTATTCATGCTCACCTGAAAGATATCCGTGTTTAGGACATATACTGAATACGGGAGTTATGGTAATGTATGGTAGTCTGAAATTGCTCAATACTTTATTTACAAGATTTCTACAGGCTTCCGCAGAACTTACTTTCTCTCGCATGTATAAATGCAGCACGGTACCGCCTGTGTATTTACATTGCAACTGATCCTGCAACGATAATGCTTCAAACGGATCATCGGTATGGTCTGCAGGTATTTGTGAACTGTTGGTATAGTAAATATTTTCTTCATAACCTGCCTGTATAATATCAGCATAACGTTTCTTATCTTCTTTTGCAAAACGATAAGTAGTGCCTTCTGCAGGCGTTGCTTCAAGATTATACAGATTGCCGGTTTCAGCCTGAAACTCTTTCATTTTATTACGGATATAATCCAATATTTCTACAGCAAATTCAATTCCTGTTTCAGATGTGATATTGTCATTTCCATTGGTGAAGTTTTCAATCATTTCATTCATGCCATTTACGCCGATGGTAGAAAAATGGTTTCTGAAATGTGGTAAATATCTTTTTGTGTAAGGATACAATCCTCTGTCGTACATTTCCTCAATAAAAACTCTTTTCTTTTCCAAAGTAGATTTTGCTAACAGCAATAACTGGTCAAGTCTTTCGTACAATCCTTCTATATTACCTTTGTAAATATAACCCAGTCTCGCCATGTTAATGGTAACAACGCCAATGCTTCCGGTCATTTCAGCACTTCCGAAGAGCCCGTTTCCTCTTTTTAGTAGCTCTCTTAAATCCAGTTGCAAACGACAGCACATACTTCTTACTGCATTTGGTTTGTAGGCTTCAGGATTTTCAACCCG
>JAEWWO010000303.1 GCA_023396345.1 Bacteroidota bacterium | reverse complement strand
TCCGAACATTAACTTTGGATATATTCAGCAATGTGCAACCGAAGCCGTACCCGGCATTTATAAAGTGAAAACTTTTACCGAAAAGCCCAATCAGGAAATTGCACAGGCTTTTCTCGACAGCGGAGATTTTCTGTGGAATTCGGGGATATTTGTATGGCGAGCAAAAAATATAATAGACAATCTTGAAAAACACTTATCAGAAACCTTTGAAATATTTGATGAGATAAAGAACACGCTAAATACAGAAGAAGAAAGAAATGCCATTAACAGAATTTATCCATTCTGTGTAAACTCCTCCTTAGATACTTTTATTCTTGAGAAACTGCAAAATGTATATGTGCTGCCTGGCAAATTCGGCTGGACCGACATTGGCTCCTGGGGTAGTGTATATGAAAACTTAGAAAAAGATTATCTGGGAAATGCAGTGGTAGGCAAAAAAACAATTGTGATTGATGCCACCCAATGCCTGATAAACACATCCAATAAAAAACTGGTAGTAGTACAAGGTGTTGATGATTTAATTATTGTAGACACTAAAGATACCCTGCTCATTTGCAAAAAAGAGAAAGAAGGAGAATTAAAAAGTTACATAGCCGATGTAAAACGCAACTTTGACGAAGAGTTTATGTAGGAGGTAGTTATTAATGGTTAATGATTAATGATTAATTGAGGAGATTTGGATATACAAAGACTGCATTTAGTATATGAAAATTGAAGAAATATATTTTGATTTTGATGATAATTCTAAGAAAAAACTATATGCCGTTCCTACGGAACTCAAATATTATTATGCTGCTAAACTATTAACATGTCGCTTCTTCGAAGCTAAATATAATCAGCGTTCCTTTACTCCTCAACTTCTTCCAAAGCTTCCTGCTTTTTCTTGTCATTGATAAAAGCCAGGCTGTTGTTGAGTTCAAAGCCTATAAGAAGTAAAAAAGAATCGATATAAATCAATAACATTACCAGCATCACAGAACCGATGGGGCCGTAAAATTTATTGTAAGCCGAAAAGTTTTGCGCCCATATGGAAAACAAAGTGGTAGTTAAAATTATCAGCAATGTGGCAAACCAGGAACCTGAACTGTAGAATCTGGCTCTTGTTTCTACCGAAGGACCAAATTTATACATAACACTTATGGAGAAATAAAACAGCGCAATAATCAGCAGCCAGCGAAAGTTTTTAATGATGAAAATCAATATTTCATTTTCAATCTTCAGCCACGACATTATACGATTGAATAAATTCCCCTGCCCCAGCGATACCAGCAATGTGGCTATCAGCATAAAAATAATTACCAGCGTAAGAAATATGGCTCTCATTCTTCGCTGAAAAACATTGCCTTTTGATTTGGCGAATCTGATGGATCTGTCAAATGAATTAATAATTCCCATCATTGCTCTTGACGAATAAAATAAGGCAATAAGAATACTCAGAGAAATAATTCCCGTACCGGAAGTGCTGAATACATCGCTCAGGTATTTAACTGCCACACTTCTTACCCGCATATTAGGTGTGAGGCTGTTGATAAAAGCAATCAGTTCGTCAAAAATCATCCCCGAATTAGGAAAAAACGGAACCAGCGTAGCCAGAAAAATCACCAGTGCAGGAATCGCCATCATAAAATTAAAAGATATCGCAGCCGCTCTTACATTCACACCTTCTCTTTCAATTTTATTGATAAGAGTTGGCACCAGTTCATACAATTTCACATCAGGGTTGCCGGGAAAAGATATTTCTTTTGCTTTTTCCAGCACCCATACCACAGGCAGCGAATTCAGTAATTTTTCTAACAGCTTCTTCATAGGCAGTATTAACGTTTAATATTGCGCTCGTTGAGTGTTTTCTGATACTTTCGTGCGTAAGATAAATGATCGGAATAATTGGTGGTAAAAGTATGATAGCCACTAAAATCATCCTTAGCTACAAAAAACAGATATCTGCTTTGCGGTATCGGCAACATGGCGTCAATAGTAGCTTTGGAAGGTGTGCAAATAGGTCCGGGCGGTAAACCTGAAGCATAATAAGTATTGTAAGGCGATGGAAATTTCAGGTCTTCATTTAAAATTCTTCTTCTGTCAAAATCGCGCATAGCAAATTTCACGGTGGGGTCGGCTCCCAATCGCATACCACTTCTTAACCTGTTGAGGTACACACTTGCTACCAGACCTTTCTCATCGTCTTTGTTGGTTTCTTCTTCTACAATGGAACCCAGTATGTACGCCTGTTTCTGACTCAGGCCTGATGCCTGCGCTTTAGCCAACCGATCATTACTGTTCCAGAATGAATCAGTTTTATTTTTAAAATGCTCTAATATTTCTCTTGTTGATTTTTTATAATGAATAGTAAAATTATCGGGAGTAATAATGGTGAAAACCGTATGTGTATCTACACCCAGCGGTGCCAGCGAATCTGCGCTGATAAGAAATTTATATGCCGTTGCGGAGTCAGTAAGAAATCTTCTGCCAATGATAGATGCCAGTCCTTCTTTGGTTTGCAGTTTTTTTATGGTAAAGTCTACCATATTAGACTGCTTATTGTTTTTTAATGTATTGATAATATCTCTTACAGACGCTCCTTTTTTAATAGCAAATCTGCCGGGTGTAACGTGTTTCCAAACATTTCTGGCATCGGCTGTTTTAAAAAACAATTCTTCATCAAGGAGAAGTTCGTTTTTCCTGATTTGTTCTTTAATTTCAGCTTCGGCATTCCCGGAATCACGATTAAAAACATATCGTTCCTCCGCATCAAATCTGGTAATAGGTTTCTTTAATTCGCTGTTGCACTTATATCCAAAAAATGCAGCTATCAACGCAATGATTAAAAGGATAAAGCCTGCTCTTTTTTTCATTTATCTCTATAATATTTCTGCTAAAATAATTATTCTTATTTATTGTAACTAAAAATAAGAATATTAATAGTCATAAAAAATAATCCTGCCTTAGATAGACAGGATTATTTACTATATTTTTTAGTTTTAATATTAATTGGCAGGAGCTGCTTCCTGAGCAGGTGCAGGAGCCGGTGCTGTTTGTTGTGCCGGAGCCTGTTGTTGCTGAGCAGGTGCATTAAAAGGAACTGTATTTGCGCCCGGTGCTGCGGGTTGCTGAACAGGACTGGTATTTACACGGTCAATCATTCCCTTTTGTGAAGAAGTGGATGTGCCGGTTAATAAATAAGTAGATAAAATACACATTAAACCAATCAATCCGGCGAAAATCCATGTAGCTTTTTCCATTAAATCGTTTGATTGTTTTACACCCATCATCTGGTTGGTCATACCACCCAAAGAACCTGTTAATCCGCCTCCTTTAGGATTTTGAATTAAAATTACAAAACCAAGTATTGCACTAAGAATAATTAATAATATGAATA
>JAEWWO010000281.1 GCA_023396345.1 Bacteroidota bacterium | reverse complement strand
TTTCGCAACACAGGCGTTACCTGCAAAGCCAGAGATGCCGCGGTTTTGTACGCATTTATCAAACCGGGTACACCCAGCAATGTTCCTCCAAAATATCTGACAACAACTACCAGAATGTTTGTAAGTTGTTTAGAATCTATCTGACCAAGAATAGGTCGCCCTGCACTTCCGGAAGGCTCACCGTCATCACTTGCTCTGAAATTATTTCCGTCCATTCCTAAGCGATAAGCAAAACAATGATGCACCGCTTTAGGATGCTCTTCCTTTAATGCAGTAAGATGTTTTTTAAAATCCTCTGTAGTAGTTACAGGAAATGCATAAGCTAAAAATCTGCTGCCGCGATCTTTAAACTCAGCCAGGCCGGGCTCTTTTATAGTTTGATAATATTCCTGTTCCACCTAAACAATTTTATTTTTATAGAAATCTATCCGGTCTGTCAATATCTCTTTTGTGTAAAGATACGTTTCATCTTTGAGAGCAGGAGCTTTTACACCTTTCTGTTGAAATAAAACAGTATTGGTAATCACTCTGCATTCATCCCACAACCCTTTATTTATAAAGGATTGCAGCAAAACTGCGCCGCCTTCTATCAATATACTTTGGAGCTGATTTTGATAACAGTAGTTTACGATTTGTTCTTCAGCAGAAATGTTTTTGTTTAATCTGATATAAATATTTTCTCCTTCGTTTTTCTGTTCTGTATTATTAAATACAATAGTTTTTGCCTTATTGTTTAAAATATTAAAATCAGCAGACACGCGCAAATCCTTATCAATAAACATTCTCACAGGATTATTACCTGTATGCAATCTGTTGGTAAGCTCAGGATTATCTTTTAAAACCGTATTTGTACCTACTAAAATAGCATCCTCTTCACTGCGCCATTTGTGTACAAGTGTATTGGTAAATTTATTGGTAATTAGTAACCGTTCATTTGTATCTGTACCTATTATACCATTGCCGGTTTGTGCCCACTTTAATATTATATAAGGTCTTTGATATTGATGAAAAGTAAAAAATCTTTTATTCAGTTCTCTGCATCTGTCTTCCAGAATGCCCGTCTTCACTTCAATTCCGGCGTTTTGTAATTTTTGAATACCCAAACCATTCACTTTTGCAAAAATATCCTTCGTACCAATCACCACTTTTTTAACACACTGCTCAATCAGTAAATCTGCACAGGGCGGTGTTTTGCCATGATGTGCACATGGTTCCAGAGAAACATACATGGTGGAATAAGGTATCAATTTTCTGTCTTCAGATTTTACACTGTTTATACAATTAACCTCTGCATGTGGCTTTCCGTATTGCTGATGATATCCTTCGCCAATGATTTTATCTTCATAAACCAGCACAGCGCCTACCATTGGATTGGGCGCCACAAAACCCGACGCCAGTTTTGCCAGTTCTATACATCTGTTTATATAGTCCGAATCAGTCATTTGTAATTAAATATAAAACGGAATTATCAATATTCCAATTAATAAATCAAGATTGCTTATTAAAGAATGTTGGCAATAAACAACGAATTGTTTATTTTTAATTTTGATTATATCCGACATGAATATACAGGAAGCTTAAACACAGGTACAGCAAAGCTTACAACAGGTTTATGAACAAAGCGAAGCAAACGCTATCGCTCGTTTATTGCTCGAAAATATCACCGGCTATTCTGCAAGCCAGCGTATCATCTATAACAAAGAAGCTTTAACAAATGAGCAATCGGAACAATTAGAAAAAGCAGTTCAACGATTACAGGATAACGAGCCTTTACAATATATTTTAAATAATTCATGGTTTTGCGGACATTCGTTTTTCGTAAATGAACACGTGCTTATCCCTCGCCCGGAAACGGAAGAATTAGTGATGTGGGTAAAAGAATCTGTTGATGAATCAAAAAATATTCGTCTGCTTGATATTGGTACAGGAAGCGGTTGCATAGCAATATCTTTGGAAAAATTATTACCCAATGCAAAGATATTTGCAGCAGATAATTCTTACAAAGCCTTACAGGTTGCACAAAAAAATGCAGAAGAACTTGATGCTGATGTACATTACATTTATGCTGATATCTTAGCAGAAAATAATAAAGCAAATTTGTATGCTCCTTACGATGTGGTTGTTAGTAATCCTCCTTATATTGCTCAATCAGAGAAAGAGTTTTTGCATAAAAATGTATTGCACTACGAGCCGCACAATGCCTTGTTTGTAGAAAATGAAAATCCGTTTTTATTCTATGAAATCATTATTCATTTTTGTAAAAAATATATGCAAAAAGGCGGATTATTATTTTTTGAAATCAATGAAAGATTTGGAAAGGAAATGTATTTTTTGCTTGAAACAAATAGTTATGAAGACATTATTTTAAAGAAAGATTTGCAGGGAAAAGACAGAATGATTAAAGCAAGATTAAAATAAATACTATTAACTTTTCTTTTGTGGGATTTTCTTTACTTTTATTTAAATTTCGATTCGACAGACATAAAAGACATGTTTAAAAATATTCACATATTCAAATGGTTTTCGCTATCTTTTTTAGCGATTATGAGTGTTGGATGTATGGAACAAAGAAAACAAAGCACTATGAACGAGAATATTTTAGAGGGTGATGCTAAATTTATTGATACTGCTACTTTTGGCACGGGATGCTTTTGGTGTACAGAAGCCTTATTCGAAAGGTTAGATGGTGTAAAAAATGTAGTAAGCGGATATGCCGGTGGGGAAGTTGAAAATCCTACTTACGAACAGGTGAGCACCGGAACTACGGGCGCTGCAGAGGTTTGCCAGATTGCATTTGACCCAACCGTTATCTCTTTTGAAGAATTACTGAAAGTATTTTGGGAAGTGCATGACCCAACTACGCTTAACCGTCAGGGAAACGATATAGGCACACAGTACAGAAGTGTAATCTTCTTTCATAACAAGCAGCAGGAAGATTTGGCAAGAGAATATAAAGACCGTGTAGATAAAAGTGGCGCGTGGGATAATCCCATTGTAACAGCTATAGAGCCTTATTCAACTTTTTATGAAGCAGAAAATTATCATCAGGATTATTACATCAATAACATGCGCCAGCCTTATTGCCAGTATGTAATAAAACCAAAAATGGATAAGTTTGAAAAAGCTTTTGAGGATAAATTAAAATAGAAAGCCGGTTACGGATTATCTATATGTC
>JAEWWO010000256.1 GCA_023396345.1 Bacteroidota bacterium | reverse complement strand
ACCACAATCCGACGCTCTAACCAACTGAGCTACAACCTCCGTATTAAGGAGTGCAAAAATAAGCAATTCATTTATTTTTCCAAAAATAAAAAATATTCATTCTCGTAAATATTTCTTTATCTTTATTCCCTTATAATCCAGAGAAAATTAATATTTATACAAAAATTACAGTATTAATTTAAACAAATATAACTTTTGTTATTTTTGGATGTCAAACGAAGGAATATTAATGTCACAAAATAAAGTAAATCAGTTAGTACTAATGATAAGTAAAAAAATGCTTCCGGTTGCAGCCATAATAGTTATTGCGGGAGTTTTGATTTCGGGAAGTTGCAAAGGAAACAACGATAAAGATACACTCTATAAACAACAACAGCTTTTGGTAGGCGTAGGTATTTTTATGCAGCGTTACCATTATTCACCAAAAGAATACAACGATACTTACTCGCAAAATGTTTTCAACAGTTATTTGGGTAAAAAGTTAGATTCTGATAAAAGCATTTTTCTCAAAAAAGATATAGACACTTTGTCTAAATATAAAGATTTGCTTGATGATGAACTACGTGGTGAAATACCTTTACAGTTTTATCCGAGAGCCGTAAACAGTTTCAGGAAACGTGTAGCTGAAGCTCAGCAGGTAACCAACAGGTTATTGAAAACGCCATTTGATTTTAAAAAAGATGAATACATTGTTACAGACCGCGACAGTCTTGACTTTCCGGCTAATGAGCAGGAGAGAGATGAGTTGTGGAGACAACGTGTAAAATATCAGGTACTTTCAAAATATTACGATTTGGTTACTGCACGTGAGAAAACAGATGCTCCGGATAGTATCAAAAAGAAAACTGATGTTCAGCTCGAAAAAGAGGCGAGAGAAAAAGTTCAGGTAGCAATGGACAGATATTTTAAAAGATTTAATCCAACGGCATTTGAACAAACCAAACAATTCAGCACTTATCTCAACGCAGTCTGCGAAGAGCAGGATCCGCATACAAGCTACATGGCTCCTTTAGATAAAGCTGATTTTGATTCTGAAATGGGTAATAAAGTAATTGGTATTGGTGCACAGTTGAGAGAAGAAAACGGAGAAATAAAAATAGTAAGTATTGTGGTAGGTGGTCCTGCATGGAAGAGCAAAAAAGTACAGGCTAATGATGTTATAACTAAAGTTTCTACCGGCAACGAACCGCTGATTGACCTTACAGGTTATGAATTAACAGACGCCATTAAACTCATCAGAGGTGTAGAAGGTTCTACAGTAAACTTGGTTTTAAAGAAAGCACTTTCGGGCGTTACAGATACGGTTTCACTCATTCGTGAAAAAATAAATATTGAAGAAGCTGCTGCCAGAAGCGTTATCATTAACAATCAAGACAAAAAAATTGGTTATTTGTATCTGCCCGAATTCTATGCAGATTTCTATGATAAAAACGGTTCCAGAATTGCCAGAGATGTAAGAACAGAAGTAGAAAAAATGAAAGCCGAAGGTATTGACGGATTGATTGTTGATATGCGCTACAACCCGGGTGGTTCTTTGTTTGATGTAAATCAAATCATCGGCTATTTTATCAAATCCGGACCTGTTGTGCAGGTTAAAAACCGTCAGGGCAGAACACAGGATTTGCGCGACGATAATCAGGATTTGCTATACGACGGACCTGTTGCTTTAATGATTAATGAAATGAGCGCTTCTGCTTCTGAAATATTTGCAGGTGCTATTCAGGATTATAAAAGAGGATTGATTATAGGAAGTACATCTACCTATGGTAAAGGTACTGTGCAGCGCGCTATTCCATTGGGCGATGAAGATCCTAAAACCGGTCAGCCTGAATTTGGCAGCCTGAAACTTACTATTGAGAAATTTTACAGAATAGACGGAACTTCTAATCAGAAAAACGGAATCGCCTCAGATATTGTATTGCCCGACATTCTGGAGTCTCTAAAAATCAGAGAAAAAGATCAGCCAAATGCTTTGCGTTGGGATAAAATTGCTCCGGCTAATTACAACACATGGAACTACGATTATAATTTTCCGGGAGTAATTGCTTCCTCTAAAAGCAGAATAAATAATAATGCTGCTTTTCAAACCATCAAACGTTCCTCTGACTGGATGGCTCAGAACGAAAACCGTCCTGTAAGTCTCAACTTCGAAAAGTATAAAGCTTTTCAGGAAGAAACTAAAACAATCATGAACAGAGAAGATACTATTACCAAATTAAAAGTTCCCATGAATGTGGCGGTAATGGAAGTAGATAAACCTAAATATTATAATACTAAGGATAAAACAAAAGAAGATTTTTATCAAAGATGGCTCAACGATGTCAAGACTGATTTGTATATTGATGAAACCTCCAATATTGTTTATGATATGATTCGAAACGCAAGAAAGAAATAATCAGATTTTATCAATATAGTTTTTTAGCCTGCACTGTTAGTTGCGGGCTATTTTTTTCTTGCGGATATATCTTTCTCTCTTTTGATGAATGCATTGAAAGATTTATATTTGCATACTTAAAAATTTGAGGAGTATGATCAATCTTACATTTCCTGATGGTGCTGTCAGAAGTTTTGAAAAAGGAATTTCCGGACTGGACGTTGCCAAAACTATCAGTGAAGGACTTATGCGCAAAGTATTAGCCGTTGAATTAGATGGCAAAATCATCGATGCTTTTGGTCCTATAAATACGGATGGTGCTATAAAGTTTCTTACATGGGACGATGAAGGTGGAAAATCTACTTTCTGGCATTCCTCTGCACACCTGATGGCAGAAGCTATTCAGGAGTTTTATCCCGATACAAAATTTGCTATCGGACCTCCCGTAGCCAATGGTTTTTATTATGATATAGATTTAGGCGATGATAAAATAACTGACGAAGATTTAGCAAAAATTGAAAAGAAAATGAAAGAACACGCTTCTAAAAAAGAGCGTTTCTCTCGTCAGGAAATTTCCAAAGCAGATGCCATTGATTATTTCACAAAGAAAGATGATCCGTATAAACTTGAACTGATAGAAGGGCTGGAAGATGGCAATATTACTTTCTATACACAAGGCGATTTTACTGATTTGTGTCGTGGTCCGCATATTCCCAACACGGGATACATAAAAGCTATTAAGCTGATGAACATTGCCGGCGCCTATTGGCGCGGTGATGAAAAAAATAAAATGCTTACACGTATTTATGGTGTTACATTTCCTTCAAACAAAGAACTAGAAGAATATCTTGCTTTGCTGGAAGAAGCTAAAAAGCGCGATCACAGGAAACTGGGGAAAGAGTTGGAGTTATTTGCTTTCAGCGAAAAAGTTGGAGCAGGCTTGCCTTTGTGGTTACCGAAGGGTGCTATGTTGCGCGAGCGTTTACAACAGTTTTTACAGAAAGCTCAGATTGAGAGCGGTTATCTTCCTGTAATTACGCCACATATTGGTAACATTAATTTATACAAGACATCTGGTCATTACGATAAATACGGTAAAGACAGTTTTCAGTCTATTAAAACACCACACGAAGGAGAAGAGTTTTTATTAAAACCGATGAACTGTCCGCATCACTGCGAAATATATAAAACCACACCAAAATCTTACAGAGATTTACCTGTTCGTTTCGCAGAATTTGGTACGGTTTACAGATACGAACAGGCAGGAGAATTGCACGGACTCACACGTGTACGTGGCTTTACACAAGATGATGCGCATTTGTTCTGCCGTCCCGATCAGGTAAAAGATGAATTCAAAAAAGTGATTGATTTAGTGTTGTATGTGTTTAATTCATTAGGGTTTACAAACTATACTGCTCAGGTTTCTTTGCGTGATAAAGAAGACAGAAGTAAATACATAGGTTCTGATGAAAACTGGGATATTGCCGAAAATGCCATTCGTGAAGCTGCTGCGGAAAAAGGTTTGAAAACTATTGAAGAATATGGCGAAGCTGCATTCTACGGACCTAAGCTTGATTTTATGGTGAAAGATGCATTAGGCAGAAGCTGGCAGTTGGGAACTATCCAGGTAGATTATAATTTACCGGAAAGATTTGAACTTGAGTATGTAGACAGCGACAATACCCGCAAGCGCCCGGTAATGATTCACCGTGCCCCGTTCGGAAGTATGGAACGCTTTATTGCTGTGCTGCTTGAACATTGTGGCGGTAAACTTCCGCTTTGGCTCATTCCCACACAGGTAAAAGTATTACCTATTTCTGATAAATTTTTAGACTATGCCAACGAAGTTGTTGATACTTTAAGAAAAAATGACATTCGTGTAGAAATTGACGACCGTCAGGAAAAAATAGGCAGAAAAATCAGAGATACGGAACTGGAAAAAATACCTTATATGCTGATTGTTGGTGAGAAAGAAATGGAAAGCAAAACGGTAGGAGTGCGTAAGCAAGGCACAGGAGATTTAGGTGCACAATCAGTAGCCGACTTTGCAGCACTTATCCAGAAAGAAGTAGAAGAAAAGATTTCTTAAGTTTTTCTTTTATTAGCTCTATAGCTTATATTTTCATTTATTAGTTTTTTAGCTAATAATTTTGATTATTAGCAAATTTACTTATATTTGTGTAATGATAGCTGTAATTAGTGGTGATATTATCAATTCGGGAAATATTGCTTCATCCAAACTGATGAAGACACTAAAAGATTTTCTGAAAAAATATGGCAGCTCGCCGCGTAACTGGGAAATTTTCAGAGGCGATCAGTTTCAGTTGGAACTAACTAAACATGAGGAAGCTTTTTTGCTATGTGTACAATTGAAAGCACTTATAAAGCAGTTAGGTAATATTGATGTAAGAATAGCCATAGGAATAGGAGAGAAGACCTACAGCGCTCCTAAAATTACACAGTCAAACGGCTCTGCATTTGTGCATTCCGGAAGGAAATTTGATTTGCTGAAAAAGGAAAATATAAATCTGGCTATACAGACTGATGATGAAATTTTTGATGCAGAGATGAATTTGTTTTTCCGTTTTGCATTGGTTTTTATGGACGAATGGTCAGCCGTTTCCTGTGAAATTGTGCATACCTTATTATCTTATCCCGAAAAAAATCAATCTGAAATTGCGGAAATACTGGGGATAAATCAGTCGGCTGTGAGCCAGAGAATTAGACGTGCAAATATTGATTTGCTCAAAGACCTGAATTCGCACTATATTAGCAGAGTAAAACAATTGCTACAATGATACTATTTCTTAAACTGCTTTTAGCACACTTCATCGGGGATTTTTTTCTTCAGCCCGATAAATGGGTGGCAGATAAAGAATTAAAAAAGCATAAAAGCCGCAAGTTATACTGGCATGTGTTATTGCATTTTGCTTTAATCATGCTGCTGGTGTGGGATATTTCATTCGCCGGAATGGCAATTGCCGTAAGCTTGATACATGGCATTACAGATTTTTTAAAGCTGCGCTATCAAAACAATAAAAACAGGCGAATGTTGTTTTTTGCAGATCAGCTGATACACGTATTGGTACTTGCTTTGGCAACTTTTATATGGCTGGATATTCCGGTTTCTTTAGAAAATATTTTTTCATTAAACAATCTGCTGATTCTTACAGGTTTTATTTTTCTTAGTGAACCTTGTTCTATAATTGTAAAAACATTTATTTCTAAATGGACAGATTTTACGCAGGTTAAGTCAGATGTATTGCAAACCGTATCGTTACAGAATGCAGGAAAAATAATTGGTATATTGGAACGCTTTCTGGTATTTATTTTTATACTTGTTCAGCACTGGGAAGCTGTAGGTTTTTTAATCACGGCAAAATCTGTTTTTCGTTTCAGCGATTTAAAACAGGCGCAGGACCGCAAGCTTACCGAATATATTTTAATAGGAACTTTGTCCAGTTTCGGAATGGCAATAGTTACGGCAATTGTAGTACGTGCATTAATGAGCAGTACGTTGTAATTAAGAAAAGAGATTGCAAAAGGTATTGAAGAAGTTGTAAACTATTTTTGCTGTTTAATTTTTTCCTTAGCCCAACCCAAAACTTTATTTAATTGTTCTTTTTGAGTAAGATAAGAATTGTCTAAAACAATGGCATCCTCGGCTTTGCGAAGCGGACTTATTTCGCGGGTAGTATCAATGTGGTCGCGCTTTTCAATGTTGCGGGCAATTTCGTTCAGGTTAGCATAGCCCGACTTTTGTTTCATTTCTTCGTAGCGGCGGTTGATTCTTACATTCTTGTCAGCTGTAAGAAAAACTTTCAGTTCAGCATCGGGAAAAACAGTTGTACCAATGTCTCTTCCGTCCATTACAATGCCTTTGTTTTTGCCCATTTGACGCTGTTGTTTTACAGCAAAATCTCTTACCTTTTGTAAAGTAGCAACTTTACTTACCGCATTGCTTACGTTCATTTTACGGATTTCCGTTTCCACATTCACACCATTCAGATGTATATTGGATTTTTTATCTACAGGATTGTAAATAAATTCGAGATAAATATTACTCAATGCTTTGTCCAGTTCGTAATCATCAAAAATATCAATCTGATTATCCAGAAAATACAAACTGATAGCACGATACATAGCTCCGCTGTCAATGAAAATATAATTTAACTCCTTGGCAAGATCTTTTGCAAGCGTGCTTTTACCGCATGAGGAGTATCCATCTATTGTGACAATAATATTTTTCATCAACTTACGTTATTATGATGTAAAGATAATAATTTTCTTTGAAAAAATACATATGCAGAATATGTATAACTTCAATAAAATCAACACATTATAAATTCCTTGTAGTTTTTGCTTTTTATTATTGAATAATACATATTTTTATATTGAAAAGTTTTTCTTCACAATTAAAATCATAAAATGAAGAAGTTGTTATTTATTGCTGTTGCCATTTTTTTATTTGTAGCCGATTCTCAGGCACAAAAAAGACCTCGTGTAAGCCCTAAAGACAGTATTGAAGTAAGTCTCAGAAAAGGCGTAGAAGTTAAAATCGTATACAGCAGACCTTATCTCAAAGGCAGAGAATTAAAAATGTTGTTCCCTACGGCGAAGTGTGGAGAACAGGAGCCAACGAAGCCACAACATTTGAAATTAACAAGGATGTAGCCATTGAAGGTAAAAGACTAAGAGCGGGAAAATATAGTTTATATACCATTCCGGGAGAAAAAGAGTCAACCGTAATGTTTAATAAAGTATGGAATCAATGGGGTACAAAATATGATGAAGCAGAGGATGCTTTGAAATTTACTGTGCCTACCAAAGAAACGAAAGATGAGGTTGAACAATTCACTATTGATATCAATAAAAACAGCGGATTGGTTACACTTGAGTGGGGTGATATGCAAATTCCCTTTAAGATAAAACCATAAATTTTCTTAGAGAAGCGATGCGGTAATCAGATAATCGCAAATCAACAAAGCAATACAGTTAAGAGAAACTGTAAAAGTACATCTCTTGGCCAGTTCTACTGTTGAGCCGTAGAAATTATATCCCAGAAAACAGGATATGGTAGAAATCACAAAAGAGAATACCATTATTTTTATAATTGCAACCCAAAGAGAATAGGGTTGAAAACCAACGGTCAATCCGTTTACATAATCAGTTACAGACAGAGCATCGGTAAAGAGTGCAATTACATAACCACCTACAAGGCTTAGCGAAATAGAATATATAATGAGTGCAGGAACTGTGATGAGCGTAGCCATTACTTTGGGCGCAAGCAAATAAGCATAGGTATCTACACCCATTATCTTTAAAGCATCTGTTTGCTCGTATATGTTCATATAACCTAAGTCGGAAGTAATTTTAAAACCAACTACACAGGCAATAATGGCACCAACGCCTGCAGGTGCAAGTTCTAGCATAACTGTATCACGTACAATCGTTGCAATGATAGAGCGCGGAACAATTGGCGTATCAAGCATATAAGCAGCCTGCATGGTCATAACCATACCCAGAAAGAAAGATATCAAAAATACAATGGGTACAGAATCCACACCAATGATTCGGCATTGTTTCATAAATTCTTTCCATGTCATTTTCAGATTATCGGGTCTGCGCAAGAGCTTAAAAAGCATCATTACATAGTCTCCGAATTCATGAAAAATATCATGACCGCGTTTGTATAATTTGGATTTTGATATCAATGGTAAATATTGAGAATCAAATATAAAGAGTTTTTAAAAACTATTCGTGCTCATCGCCACAAATTTTAAATGTACAACCTTCCAGGCTGTTATTTACCTGCAACTGGCAGGCTAATCTACTATTGTCTTCGGCATCGAATAATGTGTCGAGCATCTGCCCTTCAGCATCGCCCACATCTGGTAAATTTTCTCCGCCTTCCAATACTTTTACATGGCAGGTAGCGCAAAGAGCAATTCCGCCACAGGTAGCCAGAATATTGTATTCAAATGCTTTTAAGGTCTCCATTAAATTCAAGCCCATATCTTCAGGCACTTCCAGTGGTTGTCTGCTGCCGTCTCTGTCTTCTACAGTAAAATTTACCATAATCTAAAATGCGTTAACGCCGTTTACAGTTGTATATTTAAAACTCAGTTTCTGATCGGGATAAACAAATTTAAAAGCACTCTGACACATTAATGCTGCTTCATGAAATCCGCATAAAATCAGTTTAAGCTTTCCCGGATAAGTATTGATATCGCCTACGGCAAATATGCCCGGAATGTTGGTAGAATAATCAAAGGTATCTACCTCAATAGCAATTTTATCAATATTTAAATTCCAGTCGGCTATTGGACCAAGTTTAGGGCTTAAACCGAATAAAGGAATTAAATAATCAGCTTTAATAGAATGTTCTTCGCCTGCACCATCAATATAATATACTTCTTCTAAATGCGCATTACCATTGATTTTGCTAAGATTGGATTTCAGTATCAAATCAATTTTTCCAGCCTGAGCAAGGTCAAATACTTTTTGTGCAGAATCCGGAGCACCACGGAAAGTTTCTCCACGATGAATAAGAGTAACACGTTTTGAAACCTCTGCCAGATAAATTGTCCAGTCAAGCGCAGAGTCGCCCCCGCCTGCAAGAACAATATTTTTATCGCGGTACATTTCAGGGTCTTTTACAAAATACGCAACACCTTTTCCGTTTTCAAATTCCAGCAATCTTTCAATAACGGGTTTACGTGGTTCAAAAACGCCCAAACCACCGGCAATAGCCACTACTTTACTTTCAATTTCAGTACCTTCGTTAGTAACTAAAGTAAAACTGCCGTCCTCATTTTTATTTAATTGTTCCACTCTTTCGCCTAAAGTAAAAGTAGGGTTGAAAGGTTTAATTTGTTCCATCAGGTTTTCAACCAACTCAAGTGCATTGATTGTTGGAAATCCGGGAATATCATAAATAGGTTTCTGGGGATAAATTTCTGAAAGCTGTCCGCCAACCTGTGGCAGATAATCTACCAAATGACATCTCATTTTTAATAAACCAGCTTCAAAAACGGTGAACAGTCCAACAGGACCGGCTCCAATT
>JAEWWO010000156.1 GCA_023396345.1 Bacteroidota bacterium | reverse complement strand
TCTGTATACGGACTGGATTCTACAGAAAGTTCACTTCATATTTTTGTATTATACATAATTACCATGCTTTCTATAATCGGTGGTTGGTTACCAACTTATTTCGTAGAGAAAAAAGGAATGAATCCGTATGCGGGCAGAATGCGTGCTATGCTTATATTTGCTTTCTTCCCGATATTGATATTGTTTGCCCAACCATTAGGTCATATTTCCGTTTGGATTCCTGTTATAATAATCGGTATTGCAGGTGCGGCGCATCAGGCATGGTCGGCAAATATTTTTTCTACAGTAGGAGATATGTTTCCTAAATATGCAGTTGCTACCATTACCGGAATCGGAGGAATGGCGGGCGGTATAGCATCTTTCATTATCAACAAATCTTCTGGTGTATTGTTTGATTATGCAGAAACAAGCAATATGCATTTTATGGGATTTGAAGGAATAGAAGCAGGCTATTTTATCATCTTTGCCATTTGTTCTGTTGCCTATCTGATCGGCTGGATTATAATGAAAGTATTGGTTCCAAAGTATAAACTGATTACAGATTTGTAGAGAAAGATATTATTTCGCTCCGGCGTTTTCAAGCAATTTTATTATAGCTGTCAACTTCCTTTTTTTTGCATGTTGCAAAGAGGATATACCTTCTTTGTCAGGAATGTTTACATCTGCACCGCCTTTTATCAGTTCATCAACTATTTCGGTATGTGTTGTGCCGCCGGAACCTAAAACTACAGCTTCCATAAGAGCTGTCCAGCCAAGTTTGTTTACATGATTTTTAGGAAAGCCGGGCGTGTTTACTAAAAGTTTTACAACTTCTATATGACCTTTTTCTGCGGCAGGAATCAACGCAGTACCGCCATACCGATTAAATATTGAAAAATCAGGCCCATGTTGCAACGCTTTTTTTACCAATTCGAGATTACCCTCTGCTCCTGCATATAAAAGAGAATTAAGCATATTGTCTTGTACGTTTACATCAGCACCTGCGTCTATTAAAATAAAAGCAATTTCATTATCGGCTTTGTACGTAGCGTACATAAGAGGAGTTTGCCGGTCAGTGTTTCGTGTATCAATATTTTTAGTGGTTGATAATATTTCTTTTATAGCATTGATGTTTCTTTTGTCTATTGCTTTAAAAATATCCATTTGTGTACTTTTTGAATAATTTATTTGATTAGTATCTTTTGTGGCTCTGCAACCGTTAATGGTGCAACTGCTAAGTGTAATCATAATGAGCATTATCGAAAAATAATTTTTCATATTTTACTATATTATGAGCTAAAATAAATTTAAAGTATCTGTTATACCATAATCCAGTAAGCAATTATCTGAGATAAAGCTCCAACAATAACTCCGAGGAATATTTCAGGCATGGTGTGTTGTTTCAGATATATGCGCGACGACAATACGATACCACCTGTAAGTAATGCAAGACTGATATCCAGTCCATAATAAAGTTTAAACATAAAACAAGAAATAATCATCGCTGTTATAAACCCTGATACACCCATAGCATGCATACTTATTTTTGTAAAGCTGTTAAGTATTAATGCAGGTATGGTAGCGATGAATATTCCGAAATAAAAGAATTTAAGAGACAATGCCTGATCGCTGAACTCTCTGGCAAGATACCAAATCCACCAATAAAAAATCATGGACGCTACATAAGGTATAATACGTTCTCTTGTTGTATGCAGATAAATGTTTGATATAAACTTCAATCTCCAAAGCAGAAATACCGTAAGGGCAGGGAACAGGGCAGTGGTGATGAATACACCTGCAAGCCGCAGCATCACTTCTTTTTCGGCTAAGGCTGCAAATTCAGCAGGAAAGCGAAGATATGTCCAGATGAAAAAATATACAGGAATAAATAATGGATGAAATACATAGGAGAAAAATTTTGCAAGTATACTCACAAAACCATTCTGCTTTTTTGTCTCGGATAATTGTATTGTTTCCATTAAACTTTTTCTATAAAGATTTTCTCAATCTTGCAACGGGCAAATTAAGTTGTTCTCTGTATTTGGCAACAGTTCTTCGTGCAATATTATAACCTTTTTTCTGTAATATTTCTGTTAGTAACTCGTCGCTGTAAGGCTTTTGTTTGTCTTCTCCGTCAATTACTTCAGTGAGAATTGTTTTTACTTCGCGGGTACTTACTTCTTCTCCGCTGCTGGTGCTTAAAGATTCACTGAAGAAGAATTTTAAACGGTAAGTTCCAAATTCTGTTTGTACAAATTTACTGTTTGCCACGCGGCTGATAGTAGAAATATCCAGACCTGTAATCTCTGCAATATCTTTAAGAATCATCGGACGAAGCAAGGTTTCATCGCCCGTAAAGAAAAAGCTTTCCTGATAATTCATAATGGCATCCATTGTGCTCAAAAGCGTATGCTGTCTTTGTTTGATCATATCAATAAACCATTTGGCAGCATCAATTTTTTGTTTAATAAACAAGACTGCTTCTTTCTGACGCTTATCTTTTTTACTTCCGCGATCATAATCTTTCAGCATTTCTTTATAGCCGTCACTAATTCTTAAATCAGGCGCATTTTTAGAATTCAGCGAAAGCTCCAGTTTTCCATTATTATTAAAAATAAAGAAATCGGGTACAATATAGCTTTCGGCTTTGTTCACTACTTCAAGAGCTCCGCCCGGTTTTGGATTGAGGCGAATGATAGTATTTATGGCTTTCTTTAAATCTTCTTCCGTAATACCTAAGCCACGAATGATTTTATCGTAATGTTTTTTGGTAAACTCATCGAAATAATCGGTCAGTAATTTTACGGCTACATCAATCGCTTCTGTATTCTGATCCAATCTTTCCAGTTGCAGCAAAAGACATTCCTGTAAATTACGTGCGCCAATACCTGCGGGTTCAAAATGCTGAATGTCTTTTACCAGACCTTCCAGTTCTTCTACAGAAGTTTCTATGTTTTGTCTAAAGGCAAGATCGTTTACAATAGCATCCAAATCTCTGCGCAAATATCCGTCATTGTCTATGTTTCCGATAAGTTGTTCGGCAATCATTTTTTGTCTGGCATCCAGCGTAAGCATTCCCAGTTGCGTTTCCAGAGATTCGTGCATACTGTTTTCCACGCTGAACGGAATATCCTGCTTTTCTTCCATTTCTCCGTAACCATCATCG
>JAEWWO010000031.1 GCA_023396345.1 Bacteroidota bacterium | reverse complement strand
TAGATTCCACAGATACCTACGATAGAGAAAATCTGGAAATTAATTTTGGAGAAAGTGGTTTAGGTATCAGAATGTTTACGCCTGTTGCAGCTTTGAACCCTGCTGTTGTAAAAATAAACGGAGAAGGTAGTCTGCTTTCCAGACCTATGGATTTTTTTGATGAAATATTGCCTTTGTTAAATGTAAAAGTAAAAAGCAATAAGGGAAAACTTCCTTTAGAAATTTCAGGAGGTTTGCAGCCAGCCGATATTACTATTGACGGCTCTTTAAGTTCGCAATTTCTCACCGGTTTATTGTTTGCTTACTCTGCCGCAAAGGCAGAAGGCGTAAGCATTTCGGTTAAAAATTTAAGCAGTAAACCATATATTGATCTTACGCTGAAAGTATTGCATGATTTTGGTTTGAGCGTACCCGGAAATCAGAATTATGAGGCTTTTCATTTTCATAGTCCCATACTGGCTTCACATCACAGCGAACTCACCAGTTATACTGTGGAAGGCGACTGGAGTGGCGGTGCTTTTTTGCTTGTAGCAGGAGCTCTAGCAGGAAATATTACTGTACAGGGTTTAGATGCTTTCTCCACGCAAGCAGATAAGAAAATCCTGGAAGCCTTAATGGATGCGGGTTGTAGCATGTCAGTAACAGAAAATAAAATTACTATCAATAATCAGTCTGCATTAAAAGCTTTTCGGTTTAATGCAAAAGATTGTCCCGATTTGTTTCCTCCGCTGGTTACATTAGCTGCTTTTTGCAAAGGAAAATCAGTGATAGAAGGCGTACATCGTCTGGCGCATAAAGAGAGTGACAGAGCAAAAACATTAATGGAAGAGTTTGCTAAACTTGGCGTAAATATTGAGTTGCAGGGCGATTATATGATTGTGGAAGGAGTAGATACAGTACAGTCTGCCACCGTACATTCACACAACGATCATCGTATTGCCATGGCTTGTGCCGTTGCTGCATTGAGAGCCGATGGCGATGTTATAATTGAAAATGCCGATGCAGTGAAAAAATCCTATCCTGATTTTTATAAGGATTTAGATGCTTTGAGAAAAAAATAAAGTTTACTTCACTTTACTTTTAATTTTTAATATAGTATAAATGAGATATTCTTATTCGTGCAGTTTCTTTGTTTGTTAATATCTGCTATTCATCCATCGATATACACCATTCGTACATTTTTCTGTATCCTGCTCGTAAAGAATAATAATTTTACTTATTCTTTTTAAGGAATGTATTATTTCATTTTAAAAACTATTATTTATGAAAGTAAAAAATTTGTCTGTGCTTGTTTTCGTGTTTTCATTATTTGTACTTGCATCTTGTAAAAAAGAAGCGAGCAGTAATCAGGATAAAGAATATAGTGTTGTGTACAAAGTAATTTCTTTAGTATCAACGCCGGTAACTAAAATTACTTATGCCGATAAAACACAAATAAAGCAAGAAACTGTGGCGTTGGATAATGCAGAAAAAACTTACATGGTAGCAGGAGTGAAAAAAGGTTTTAATGCAACCTTAAAAGCGGATGCTTTTTTTATTACCGACAGAAGCAGAGGCGTTACGCTTATTATTTCCGTAGATGGCAGTGAGAAAAAAACACAAACATTTACAAACGGCACTCCTGAAATATCTTATACAATTCAATAAAAAACTGTAGCGTATTAATTGGTAAAACTTATACAGAAAGATATTCCTTTATCTTGTTTTATTTATTGCATCTTACTTTTTCTTATCTTTAATCCGTTTTAAAAGATAAGATAATGAACAGTTTTGGAAGAGTTTTTAGAGTTACAATATTTGGGGAGTCGCATGGTGAATGCGTAGGAGTGAGTATTGATGGCATTCCTGCGGGCTTGCCTTTGAGTGTAGAAGATTTTTTGTCAGATATGGAGCGTCGCAAAGGTGGAAAACAAAAAGGAACTACTCCGCGTCAGGAAGAAGATTTGCCGATTTTTAAAAGCGGAATATTTAATGGATATTCTACCGGAGCTCCCGTAACTATTCTGTTTGAGAACAACAACACCCGTTCACAGGATTATCAGAAACACCGTTCGCATCCGCGTCCCGGCCATGCGGACTTTGTTGCACATAAAAAATATGGCGGCTTTGAAGATTTCAGAGGCGGCGGTCATTTCAGTGCCAGATTAACTGCCGGCATTGTTGCGGCAGGAGTAATAGCTAAAAAATTATTACAAGGCATTAGTATCAACGCAAGCGTAACAGAAATTGGTGGCGAAACCGATGTGGAAAAAGGATTGCAAAAAGCTATAGAAGCTAAAGACAGCGTGGGCGGCATTGTAGAGTGTCGTGTAACCGGATTGCCCATTGGCTTGGGAGAACCTTTTTTTGATAGTATTGAGTCGGCTCTGGCACATGCAGCTTTTGCCATTCCCGCAGTAAAAGGTGTGGAGTTTGGTGCCGGATTTAAAGCCGCAAAAATGTTTGGTTTAGAACATAACGATGTTATTGAAAATGCTGAAGGCAAAACAAAGACAAATCATGCAGGAGGCATTGTAGGAGGTATTACCAACGGCAATGAATTAGTATATCGGATTGCAGTAAAACCTACTTCTTCCACGCCTCAGGTACAACATACATGGAGTTGGGATACGAATACAATTACTGAATTTGCAGTAAAAGGACGCCACGATTTATGCGTGGCTCTTCGTGCTCCCGTCATCTTAGAAGCTATGACGGCTATTGTGTTAGCGGATTTTATGATGCTGGAAAACAGAATAGAAAAGATTTGCAAATAAAAATGTATATTTTCTCTTTTTCAATATTTGTTGATATAGATAATTTTTTTATTGTATAAAAAATTTATTACAAGTTATTAAAATGAAAATTAAATTAATTTTTTATTAAATTAATTTTAATATTTTTGTATTTCACTATTGTATGATAAATAATAATGAGTAGTCTTAAAAACTCTATTAATTTTTTATTTAAAAAGCCTGTTGAAAAAAATCAGTTACAAGTTTTAGAAAAATTACTTTCCAAATCTCGCTTTACTGAATTTGGTCAGCATTATGATTTTGATAAAATATTGAGAACAGAAAATGTGGCAGATGCTTTTCGTGAAAAAGTTCCATTGTTCGATTATAATCAAATCTATAAATCCTGGTGGTATAAAAGTCTTGAAGGTATTCCTAATGTTTGTTGGCCCGGTAAGATCGAATACTATGCTTTAAGCAGTGGTACAAGCGAAGCAGCAAGCAAATACATTCCTATTACAAATGAGCTTTTGCAAGGCAATCAGAAAGCGATGGTGAACCAATTGTTGTCTCTCAGAAAATATAAAAAAATACCATATAAATCTATTGGCAAAGCCTGGTTGGCATTTTCGGGAAGTACCGATTTGCAAAAGGGCAACGGATATTATGCCGGCGACTTAAGTGGAATCACTTCCCGAAAAGTGCCTATCTGGTTTCAGCCTTTTTATAAACCCGGAAAAAAAATTTCAAAAGAAAAAGACTGGAATAAAAAAATTAATGAGATTGTAGAGCAGGCTCCGCACTGGGACGTAGGATTTATTCTTGGCGTGCCTTCCTGGATACAAATGTGTCTGCAATTAATTATTGAAAAATATCATCTTAAGCATATACATGAGATCTGGCCTAATCTTGGATTTTATGTGCATGGCGGTGTAAACTTTGATGCGTACAGAAAAGGATTCGATAAATTATTCGGCAAGCCTGTAACGTATATAGAAACTTATCTGGCAAGCGAAGGTTATATTGCTTATCAAAACAGACAAGACTCTCAAGGAGGAATGAAAATGGCGACGGATAAACATTTGTTTTTCGAGTTTATTCCTTTTAATGATACAAATTTTGATGCGGAAGGTAACATAGCAGGCAATCCTGAAACATTACTGATACATCAGACAGAAGAACAAAAAGAGTACGCACTGGTTATGAGTACAGCAGCAGGAGCGTGGCGCTATCTTATTGGCGATGTAATAAAGTTTACCGATAAAAGCAAATGTGAAATTGTTATTACCGGACGCACCAAGCATTTTCTGAGTATGGTAGGAGAGCATTTAAGTGTTGATAATATGAACAAGGCAGTGAATATGGTAAGTGAAGAATTGAATATAGACATACCTGAGTTTACCGTTTGCGGTGTATCGCACGAAA
The DNA here is from genome assembly GCA_023396345.1 of Bacteroidota bacterium. Classification (GTDB taxonomy): domain Bacteria; phylum Bacteroidota; class Bacteroidia; order Chitinophagales; family Chitinophagaceae; genus Haoranjiania. Next base: position 6,039 of record JAEWWO010000031.1, on the reverse strand, counting down.
ACTTTTTTGCTCATCAGTGGTACATAGCGTGTAAAGAAAATATGGATGAAAATAAGATTGCCGGATTAATAGATGAAAAATTAAAGTTACTGAATGATGACTATGCCGTAGAAAGAAGAAGTACTTTGAAACAGGTAAACGTACAAATATTAAGAGAGGAAAGTTTTATACAATTCCTACAGCAGAGAAATAAGATTGGTGCACAAAGCAAATTTCCCCGTGTGCTGAAAGGTAAAAATCTGGAAGAGTGGCAAACATTTTTAAAGAATAATTATATTTAATTCATATTAATTATTCTACTTTTACAGATTATCAACAAGAAGAAAACTAAATGGTCTTTTCGGCAATTATCAAAGGTTTGACTTTAGGTCTTGTGCTGAGTATATCAGTAGGCCCTGTGATATTTGCTATTATTAAACAAAGTCTCTCTAATGGTCACAAAGGCGGCATTGCTTTTGTTCTGGGTGTTTCTTTCAGCGATTTGGTTTTGGTTGTTGTGTGCAATGTCTTTTCTCAATTATTTGCTTCTGCCATGCAATACGAAAAAGAGATTGGTATAGGAGGCAGTATATTTTTAATCATTCTTGGTTTATATAATTTCTTCTTTAAAAAAACCGTTACAGAACAGGAAAAGGAAATTGCACGAAAGGCTTACGGAAAGCGCGATATGGTAGCCACATTTTTTTCCGGATTTATAATGAATATTCTCAATCCGGCTGTAATGCTGTTTTGGTTTGCCGTAACCGCTACTATTCTTAATGATTCCAAATCGTATATACATGATGAAGAATACAGACTCATTGTATTCGCTACTTGCTTAGGCTGGGTACTGGCTTTTGATTTGCTCAAAGTATTTCTGGCAGGCAAAATCAGAAATAAACTTACACCGCATAATATCCATAAAATTAATCAGATATCCGGGATTATATTTGTAGTCTTTGGTATTGTAATTATGTACGGAATGCTATCCGGCAAAGCGGCAGGACTTCATTAAACTTAAATAATCGGTACAATGGGCAGCGTAGAAATAATTTCAAACAATGAGATGCTTTTACAGGCACACATTATCACCTACGGTACGGCTGCAAATGCGGAGCTTACACAGTATATCAGAGACGAAATAGAAATGATGTGGAATGAACCGGAAGGCACAGTTTCGTTTCGTGGTAAAACCTATGTCCTGCGTTTTGAGATATCTGCCGAATATAAACCGGATATCACAGAAGAAGAGATTTTAATGAACTACAATCCACAAAATAATTATTTCAGAATAGAACCTTTTGTGCAGGGAAATATTTCTTTTGTAGATGCTCTCGGCAGCAATTCTGGATATTTTCTGGAAGAAAATCTTTACAAGGGTTCCACTACCGCAGCGCACGAGTTCGGGCATACTTTAGGTTTGCGTCATCCCGAAGATCTGGATTTACGCGGAATGGGCGTTCCCGGTATTATGTATCCGCGCGGTACACTGGTAGATCCGCAGTATCAATATGACCATTCAAAAATGCCCGGAGAAAAGGGCGGAACCATGCATCCCATGCACAGAAGAGTAAAAAAAGAGGATGTGGCTATGCTGAAAGTCAATACGTTAGTGAACGATAGTAGTTCTTATGTTATTGGCGATTTTACTAATGTATGGCACGAGGCACATATGCCTTGATTCAAATTAATTTATAGTCAATTATATAAACTGTCATCTTTCTGAAATTCTTTATTTTTTACAATAATTTGTTACCGATGCATCGAGTTTTTTATTAACTTCGCCATTCCAAAAGAACAGATATATAAAACTAAAACCATAATTTAGAATTTATGCGAGAAATAGCAATACGTGAAGCACTTCGTGAAGCAATGAGTGAAGAGATGAGAAGAGACGAAAATGTTTTTTTAATGGGTGAAGAAGTGGCTGAATACAACGGAGCATACAAAGTAAGTCAGGGTATGCTGGCTGAATTTGGTCCAAAAAGAGTAATAGACACTCCAATTGCAGAATTAGGTTTTGCAGGTATTGGTGTGGGCGCAGCTCAAAACGGTCTTAAACCAATCGTTGAGTTCATGACCTGGAACTTTGCGGTTCTGGCTTTGGATCAGATTTTAAATACAGCTTCTAAAATGCTGGCTATGAGCGGTGGACAAATTGGTTGTCCTATCGTTTTCAGAGGACCCAACGGAAGTGCCGGTCAGCTGGGTGCGCAGCACTCAACTGCTTTTGAAGCCATGTACGCAAATATTCCGGGATTGAAAGTTGTTTCTATCTCCAATGCATACGATGCTAAAGGCTTATTGAAACAAGCTATTCGTTACGAACAGGATCCTGTAATGATTATGGAAAGCGAGGTAATGTACGGCGATAAAATGGCAGTTCCTGAAGAAGAATACTATATTGAATTAGGTAAGGCTGATGTGAAGAGAGAAGGTACGGATGTTACAATTGTTTCTTTTAATAAAATGATGAAAGTTGCTTTAAAAGCAGCAGAGGAATTGGAAAAAGAAGGTGTAAGTGCTGAAGTAATTGATTTGAGAACAATTCGTCCGCTTGACTGGAGAACAATTTTAGACAGCGTAAAAAAAACAAACCGTTTGGTAATTGTTGAAGAGCAGTGGCCGTTTGCATCTGTAAGCTCTGAAATATCTTACCGCATACAAAAAGAAGGATTTGATTATCTGGATGCACCTATCCGCAGAATCACAGCTGCTGATGCGCCTATGCACTACGCACCAACGCTGGTAGAAGCTTATTTACCAAGTGTAGACAGAACAGTAAAACTGGTGAAAGAAGTGATGTATATGAAAAAGTAACAAAAGAAATTTTAGATAAAAAAGAGGTTGTATCAATTGGTACAACCTCTTTTTGTTTTTAGTGTTGACGTATTCTTCCAAGAGTCGCATACTAAATAACGAAAAAGTTTTCTTCGCTTCTCCGGATGAATCGGGATGCACTTGTAAAGACGTTAAGTTTGTGCGTCATTACGAAAAATCGTAACGAAGTGAAGATTTGAAGCAATCTTTATACCTTGTTCTTCGAGAGGAATAATTATTATAATCATTACCTTAAATCGATCTTGTGGTTCAATTGTACATCCTTTCTACCCAAACTTGTTCTTCTCCGGGAGGAACATTCAATAAGCCCCATTTATTAAATTTGTCAGATAGATTCTCTTCGAGTTTTAGTTCTTCAACAGTATCAAACCAGTCTTTAGCGTTAAGGTCATTAAAGTCAAAAAAGTTAGATGAAATAAATAAAGTATCATTTGAATACCTTGTAGGTTCTTCCGGCATTAGTTAAGTAATTTTTTGAAGCAAGAATTTCTTTAATAGCATCAACATTATCAAGCGATGTTTTGACGAAGTAGCTAAAGTCATAAACTTGTTTTATTTTAATATTGAGGTCGTCAAACAATTCATGAGTTTTTTGAAATGAGACTGAATCGTAAAGCGAGAAAAGAACTTCTCCCTTAACAAATGCGGTAGCAGATTCTTTTTTACAGCTTGTAATTGTGGTTGTAATACCAATAAGTCCCATTAAGATTAGGAATGTAATTCTCTTGTTTATTTTCATGACACTTTCATTTGAAATCGAAATAATAAATTGAATGATTTTTAAAGATACTAAGAATAATTTAATTGATACTTATTCTTTAATATGTTCCGAATCGCAATTCGAAAGAGCAGGTGATAGCGTTCTTACGGAACGCCGTGTCATTACTCAGATTTTATGCTACACAGATAGGATTCCTACGGAATCTTTCTTAATGATAAATGAGTTTATTCTTGTTCCGTAGGAACAGCATCTGTGTAGAAAAAGCTGTATTGCATGGCTTGCGTTTCGTAGGAACGCTATTGCTTTGAAAGAATGTTGTTTGATTTCAGTAATAGAATTGAAGGTGAAATGGTAGATTTAATGGATGGTGTCCTTATCATCCATTTTTGTATGAAAGATATAATGATGTGGAAGGTGAAGACACGTCCGACTAAGTTTTTTCAGTACTACAAAATGTTCAGGAGGCATCTCGAATAATAAGGATAGTTGAGGATTATTTTGTTTTAAATATTGGGTATCTGTTTCTATAAACAGTTTTAATACCATCAAGTTTTTGCATAAACTCAAATTCCTCCACTAGTAAGTTGGATATCTCAATAATTCTATCCTCATTCAAGAATAATCTAAATATAATAAGTCTCTTATTGGAAATCTGGAAGAGACAACTCTAATTACCTGATAATACTGGATCTCATTTTTGTTATATTCTAACATTAAATCATTCGTGCCATACAAAAAGGTCTCATCACCTCTTGACATTATTAGTTTTTTATTTTTTGTGAAATTATAAAACTGCAAATAAAGGATTAAATTTATACCTCCTCCTAGCGATGAGGTTGATAAGGGTGTCTTTTGAAATATTTTCAAGCACTTTTTTCACGAAAGCAAAAATACTATATTTTCTTACTATTTACTGATATTCAGATTTCTATCTTACACAATTGTTTAATATAAATTTTATTTTTTTACTGCCAAACAAAAAGAGACCGGCATTTGCTATTATTTGCCGGTCTCTTTTATTGTGTATGATTAAAATTATCTTCTGCCTATAAAGACCCGTCGTAGTAAACCTACAATAAAAGTAAATATTAAAGAGCCGATAACAGACCAGATAACCGGAAAGGTTTTGCCTTCAATATTGATGCTCCATAGTTCGGGAAGTCCAAACTGATTGGCAACCCATATTCCTAAATATGCGCCAATAAATCCTACTACTATCGATACCAGACAACCCCCCAAATCGTATCCCGCAATGGATTGTCCTATAGCACCGCAGATTGCAGCAATTAGCAGTAATAAAAGTATGCCTGTAAGTGTCATATAGTTTAAATTTTGATGAATACTTTTCTACTGCATTTATCGTGCCTAAGGATGTTCTTTACGATGTGGCAGGAATTAAAAATATTCTAAAATTTTATATATTTTACAATGTTTCCTTTAGCCAGCTAAAGAATTCACGCTGCCACATCAATGCATTCTGTGGTTTCAGTACCCAGTGGTTTTCATCGGGGAAAATGAGTAGTTTACTTTTTATGCCCATTAACTGTGCCGCCTGAAAAGCTTGTTGGCCCTGTTCAAAAGGCACACGATAATCTTTTTCGTTTTGAATAATGAATATCGGCGTATTCCAGTTTTGTACCTGCTCGCTGGGCGATTGAGCAAAAGATGCCTGTGCAGTTTTATTATTTTTGTCCCAGTAAGCGCCGCCCATTTCCCAGTTGGTAAACCACATTTCTTCTGTGGTGCCATACATACTTCTGAAATCAAAAACACCATTGTGCGAAATAAAAGTTTTAAATCTTCCGTTGTGTATGCCTGCCAGTTTAAAAACCGAATACCCGCCAAAACTGGCGCCAATTGCGCCTCTGCGGGCTGTGTCTACAAATTTTTCTTTAGATATTTCGTCAATGGCAGATAAATAATCATCCATTACCTGGCCGCCCCAGTCTTTGCTGATATCTTCATTCCATGCGGTGCCAAATCCTGGCATGCCGCGTCTGCTGGGCAATACCACAATGTATCCCTGTGCAGCCATCAGTTGCAGATTCCAGCGGAAAGAATAAAATTGCGTAATGGCAGATTGTGGTCCGCCCTGACAATACAAAAGGGTAGGATACTTTTTATTTTTGTCAAATCCGGGAGGATATACAACCCAGGTTAACATTTCTTTATTATCGGTAGTTTTTATCCATCTGCGTTCAGTTTTAGATGTGCCGATGTTTTTGTAAATATCATCGTTTACATGTGTGATTTGTGTAAGTTTTCCTGATGATAAATCTACACTGTATATTTCGGCTGCACGGTAAAAATCTTCTTTTAAAACATATAATTTTTTATCCGCTTCACCGATGATGGATTTAATATCGAAATCGCCTTTTGTTAACTGCTGAATAACAGGTCTGGCTTTTGTTACACCGATATCATTTACTTTAATCAACTGACTGGTGCCGTTTACGGGCGCAATGAAATAAATATTTTTGCCGTCTTCAGCCCATTTA
>JAEWWO010000112.1 GCA_023396345.1 Bacteroidota bacterium | reverse complement strand
CAGGGATTGAAAAAACCTGTAAACGACCTTAGCCGTGGTGCTACCATTCCGGATATCTACAATACTGTAGTTATAACAGCTATTCAAGCAGAAAACAATTAATCATTCAATTTAATAAATAATCATTCAAAAATAAATGGACATTTTAGTTATCAACTCCGGCAGTTCTTCTATTAAATATCAGTTGTTAAATACCGATACTAAAAAAGCTATTGCAGTGGGACTTGTAGAAAGAATAGGTATTGATGGAGGAAACATCAAACATACAGCTACAATTCGTGGCGAAGAAAAAGTAAAAAGAATTACACAGGATTTGCCCAACCACGAAGATGCAATGAAAATGGTTGCAAAACTACTCACAGACCCTGAAATTGGCGTAATTCATAATCCCGAAGAAATTCTGGCTGTAGGTCATAGAATTGTACACGGAGGAGAATCTCTTATAAAAACAGAGCTGGTAACCGACGAGGTAGTCAAAAAAATTGAAGACACTATTCCACTTTCTCCTTTACACAATCCCGGCCACCTTGCAGGTATTAAAGTAGGAAGAAAAATATTTTCAGCAGCTAAGCACTTTGTAGTGATTGACACAGCATTTCACCAAACCATGCCACCTAAAGCCTATCGTTTTGCTATAGATGAGAAATTTTACAAGGAGCATCATCTAAGAGTATATGGCTTCCATGGAACCAGTCACAAATATGTGTACAATACTGCAAAAGCATATTTGAATAAAGGTGATTTAAAAGCAATAACCATTCATTTGGGTAATGGCTCCAGCATGTCGGCAGTAAACAGCGAAGGGCATTGTGTGGATACTTCAATGGGGCTTACACCTCTGGACGGATTAATGATGGGCACACGTACCGGAAACATCGACGCTTCTGTTGTTTTTTATCTGGGAGAAGAGCTTGGTATGAGTTTCGGTGAAATTAAAACTCTTTTCAATAAACAAAGCGGAATGCTTGCCATAGCCGGTAGCAGCGATGCAAGAGACGTAACAGCTAAACTGAAACAAGGAGATGCCAATGCGCAACTTTGTTATGATATGTATGCTTACAGAATAAAGAAATTTATTGGTTCTTACACCGCCGTGTTAAATGGTGTTGATGCATTAATATTTACCGCAGGACTGGGAGAGCACGACGAACTTATGCGCTCTATGGCCTGCAAAGAATTAAGCTATCTGGGCATTGAGCTGGATGAGGAAAAAAATATCGCTCTTAACCACGCAAAAGAAGTTGTGGAGATACAATCAGAAAACAGTAAAGTGAAAATCTTAATCGTTCCTACAAACGAAGAATTGCAAATAGCCAGAGAGGTGAACGAGCTTATGAATTAGTATCCATCAGAACCTTAATTAAAATCTCAATCGGTATGTTTATAATTTTACAACAGCAGATTGAGATTTTTTTATTTTATTTGCTTAACAAATATGATCGTTTATAATCCCAAAGAGTGGTTCAGGTCCACCTTATTTTTTTATAACACAGATTCTTTCAAAAGACTTCTGCCTTATCTTATTTTATCGGCTTTGCTATCCTGGGGCATTGCATATTACGAACTGGAATATTTAAAACTATCCGATAAGAGCTGGGTAAAGAATATAACCATCATTCACAATCTTCTCGGATTTGCGCTTTCTTTACTATTGGTTTTCAGAACGAATACTGCGTATGACCGCTGGTGGGAAGCGCGCAAACAATGGGGAACACTTACCAACATCAGCAGAACTTTTGCCATTAAGCTCGACGCTTTCATTCCCAAAGAAGACAAGGCTTCCAGAAACTTTTTCAGAAAAGCGATTCCTTTATACGCTAAAACATTATTTGGTTTTTTACGCTCAGACTATTCCACTTTTATGCTGGATCAGGATATTCATCCAGAGTTAGATTTCTCTCAAAAACACGGACCCAATCAGGTTGCATCACTGATATATAAAAATGTGCTGGAGCTGCACACCAAAGGAATCATCAGCGGAGAACAACTGATTATTTTAAACAACGAGCTCGACGGATTTACAAATGTTTGCGGCGCCTGCGAAAGAATTAAAAACACACCTATACCCTATTTTTATACCTCATTTCTCAAGAACTTTCTTGTTTCTTACGTTATCACTCTTCCCGCCGGCTTTGTTTTTTCTTTAGGATATTTTGTAGTACTTGCTGAGCCGTTTATATTTTTTGTACTCGCTTCGCTTGAGTTGATTGCAGAGTCCATTGAAAACCCTTTTGGCACAGACACAGATGATTTACCAATTGACAAAATTGCGTTGAATATTGAAAAGAATGTAAAAGAAATATTGCACAAATAACCTTTCCGCGCAGCAGCTGATAGTTTTTATATTTTAATAACTTTTATTATCGGGCATTTGTTTTATTTTTATTTTTAATAAAATCGCCTAATCATGTACACAAAAAATATCATTGTATTTTTAGCTGTTTTTTCTTTCTTGTTATTTTCCTGTAAAACCAAAACAGATAACAATCAAACCATACATATTCCCAACGACGCAAATGTTGTAATAACGCTCAACACTAAAAATATTTTACAAAAGCTGGAAAACGGTAATGTAAATATTGATGATCTTTTTAAGCAAAGCGGTCAGAACGCCCTTACAGAGCGGTTTGCAGCAGCAAAAAACGCTATTGATATAAATGAGCCTGTATATTATTTTACAAAATCGAAAAATACAATAGCCTCCGGAAACATTTCTTTTTCCGGTTTAGTGGCAACGCTTAAAAACGAATCAGCTTTGACGGATTATTTATCAAAGTTTGAACAGGGCGCAACAATAAATAAGACAGAGCAGTTTAGTTTTGTTCAGGGCAACAATGGACTTGTAGGCTGGAACGATGGCTCTGTAATATTCTTAACCACTCAGGACCAGCAGCAATTAGCGAACCTTTTTATCATGAGTCCCGAACTGTCGATGTCTGCCAATGACGTTTTCAGCAAATCTTTACAGCCGTCAAGCGATGCAACATTCTTTGTGAATACCTCTTCTTTTTTAATGGCAAATCCTATGCTTGCAGCATCTAGACTTTCTATTTTAATGAAAGATACATATACAACAGGCAATCTTAATTTTAATCAGGGTGCTGTTGAGGGAGACCTACAAACCGTGTATGGGCAAGAGTTTCAGCAGATGATACAAAATAATCCATCACAAGGATCTAACGCAGATTTGCTGAATAAATATCCGGAACAGCCTGCTGCATTTACAACATTGTCGGTTAATCCTGCGCTTTTAAAATCTTTGGTTGAGTATGCCGGCATACAGGCGGTGGCCGAACAATATCTTTCGGGAATGGGCATTTCCATTGCAGATATTGTAAACGCATTGGGCGGCAATGTTAATATTGCTGCTTCTGCTATTAATTTAAATGCAGCCAACAATAATGGTAAAATAAAATTATCTTCTCTTTTTTCCGGCAATTATATTTCTACAATTGATATAGAAAATAAATCCGTTATTGATAGAATTGCCTCCAATCTTTCTTCTGTGGGAATGCTGTCAAACACAGGCGGAGTGTATAGTCTTTCTATGTTGGGAGCTCCGGGTAGCAGGGGTTTCATTAAAGTAGATACTTCAAAAATAATATATGCCTCTTCTACAGACTTTATAACGAGGTACAACTTAACCTCTGCTCCTTCCAATGTCTCGCAGGATGTTGTTTCTTTACTGAATGGAAAAGTATTTGCTTTTTATATAAATGCACAAACCGCTTTTAATCAATACGTCTCCAACAATCCTTTTAAAGATTTCTATATTTATCAGGATAAACATTCAGGCAATGCTTCAAAAGGTGCAATTGCCTTAAGGCTAAACAATACTGCGGATAACAGCCTGATTGCTTTGATTAATTTTTTGAAATCATTTTCTAAAGGTAATGCTGCTCCATCAGCACTTCCTTCCGTACAAACAACAGATCCCGCTTCGGGAATTCCGGAAGAAGATGTAATTGCTGATACCGCAGCTCTGCGTGGACTGAAGCCATAAATTGTATTAAGTTAGTTTTTTATCTTTGCCAAATGGGACAAAAAAAGCTACAGCGATTTGCAGAAATTCTGGAATTTGAAAACGTACTTACCTATCCGGTAAATATGCAGGGAAAATGGAATGATTTTTTTAAAAATAATCATCCGGTTACGTTAGAGCTGGCTTGTGGCAAAGGCGAATACGCAGTTGGACTGGGCAGAAACTATCCGCAAAGAAATTTTATAGGAATAGATTTAAAAGGTAACAGAATTTGGGTGGGTGCCAAAACCGCTCTGGATGAGGGTTTGAGCAATGTGGCTTTTATCCGTTCGCACATAGACAAAGTAAATAATTATTTTTCTAAAGACGAAGTGCAGGAAATATGGATTACCTTTCCCGATCCGCAACTCCGTAATTCTAAGATGAAAAAACGTCTGACACATCCAAGATATTTAAGGTTGTATCAGCAATTTTTACAGTCCGAAGGAATTGTTCATTTAAAAACAGACAGTCCGAATTTATATTTTTTTACTAAAACAGTTATTGAGATTTTTAATCTTGAATGTGTGGAAGACAACAGCAATGTATATGCCGATGAAAATATACATCAGGATTTAAAAATTAAAACGCACTACGAAAAAATGGACATAGCCGGGAAAAATACGATTCATCATCTTGCATTTAAATTAAATAATTCTCTTCCTGTTGAATTAGATGAGCTTTTAAAAAATAAATTCATAGAAGAAAACGAACATCATTCTTAATGAAATCTTTCGCCTCAAATAAACAGGACTCATTCTTTGCCGATGTCTGGGATGTGGTAAAACTTATTCCCCGTGGTCGTGTTACTTCTTACGGCGCTATTGCCAGATATCTGGGCATCGGCTCTTCTGCCAGAATGGTGGGATGGGCAATGAATGCAGCCTCGGCAGAAAAAGATGTTCCGGCACATCGTGTCGTTAATCGTTTGGGAGTTTTATCAGGAAAAGCACATTTTTCTCCTCCTGAAAAAATGGAGAAATTATTAAAGAAAGAAGGTATCTTAGTAGAAAATGATAAGATACTGAATTTCGATACTTTATTCTGGGATCCGAATAAAGAACTTTTATAAAAATTAAATTATGTCGCAACTTACTGTTACTACCATTCAAAGTATACTGCATTGGGAAAATATTGACGAAAACCTGAAAATGTTCGGCGAAAAAATTTCTTCTCTTCAGGAAAAAACAGAAGTGGTAATTCTCCCGGAAATGTTTTCTACAGGATTTTCCAACAACACTTCTTTGGCTGAAACCATGGATGGCAAAGCCTTTCAATGGATGAAGGAAATGACACAAAAGAAAAATATAGTTCTGATTGGCAGTTTGATGATTAAAGAGAACGAGCAATTTTTTAACCGCTGTATTTGTATGCTTCCCAACGGACAGTATGGTCAATACGACAAAAGACACCTCTTTCCTCTTTCAAAAGAAAACGAAAATTTTGTATCGGGAAACAAAAGATTAATTTGCTCCGTCAAAGGCTGGAAATTGTATATACAGATTTGTTACGATCTGCGTTTTCCCGTTTGGGCGGCACAGCAAATGAAAGAAAGCTCGGCAGAATACGATATTTTTATCAACGTTGCCAACTGGCCGGTAAAAAGAATTACACACTGGAAAACGCTGCTACAGGCAAGAGCAATAGAAAATCAATGCTATGCTATCGGCGTAAACAGAACAGGAACCGACGGATATAAAACCATTTACAACGGCAACAGCAGCATTTACAGTCCTTTAGGCGAAGTAATTTATCAGAAAGAAAAAGAGGAAGATGTTTTTACAACTATCCTCCTCAAAAAAAATATTGATGATGTAAGAAGTACACTTCCTTATTTACAGGACAGCGACCTATTTATTATTCATTAAACAAAGCGATTACACTTATTTCCACATTCACATTCTTAGGCAGTGTTTGCACGGCAACCGTTTCACGTGCCGGAGCATTTTCTTCCGAAAAATAACTTCCATATACTTTATTTACTTCGGCAAACAAGCCCATGTCATTCAGGAAAATGGTTGATTTTACCACATTTTCAAAACCAAGTCCTGCTTCTTCCAGAATGGCTTTAATATTTTCCATTACTTGTGTGGTTTCTGTAACGGTATTTCCCATTTTTAAATCCCCGGTTTCGGGATCAATAGAAATTTGTCCGCTTACAAATAAAAAACCATTTGCTTTTACCGATTGATTATAAGGTCCGATGGGTGCCGGCGCATTTGAAGTATTTATAATAGTCTTAGACATACATGTTTAATTTCTTCAAATATAATAACATTTTCTTGTAGGCACGGGCTTGATTTATAAAATTTATTTAAATTATATTTGTAAAAATGGCTTATATATTATCTATAGATACGGCTACAGAAGCAGCTTATGTTGTACTTGGCAACGAACATGAAATAATTTCTTTCAGAGAAAATAAAGAGCAAAAAACACATGCATCATTTGTACAGCCTGCAATCAACGAAATATTAAAGGAAAACGGAATGAGTTTGAATGATATAGATGCAGTTTCTGTTTCTAATGGTCCGGGTTCTTATACGGGACTGAGAGTTGGCCTTTCCTCTGCCAAAGGAATTGCTTACGCACTCAATAAACCTTTAATTTTATTGAATACGTTGGAAATAATGGCTCAAAGTGCTATTTTGGAGTTGAAAGATGAAGGTCTTCTGTATTGCCCGATGATTGACGCAAGAAGAATGGAAGTTTTTACGGCGATTTATAACATATCATTAAATAATCTATTTGTTCCTTCTGCCGTCATATTAAGCGAAGATTCTTTTAAAGATATTTTAGAAAGTAATAAAGTGGTCTTTTTTGGAAGTGGTGCAGAAAAGAGTATATCGGTTATAAAAAACTCTAATGCTTCTTTTCTTAATATAGAAAAAAATACGGAGGCTATAAATTTGCTCGCACATAAACATTTTATATTAAAAGATTTAGCTGATTTGGCTTATGCTGAACCGTTTTATTTAAAATCATTTTATACACATTCTAAGTTGTAAATATTAAAAAATATAATATTTACATTTTTTTATACTTTTTTTGTGATAAAAAAATTGATTTTTGTCAATAATATAAGAAATCTATTTAACTTTATTGGCTGAATATCAACATTATATAAAAAATTAGTTATTCAAATGACATCAACAAACAATCCCATAGAGATTAAAAACAAAGAAACAGGAGATATTATTACGGTTGACATATTAAAACTAAAGAAAGCATCGCTGATACTACGTGCTGTCAACCATAAATTACGCCTACAGATTTTAAAACTTATTCAATCTGAAGAAAAAATATCTGTTACAGAAATTTACGTAAAACTTCGTCTGGAACAGTCTGTAGTATCGCAACATCTGGCAATATTAAGAAGAGCCGGATTTGTTACCACAACCAGAGATGGTAAGTTCATTTATTACAATATTAATCATGACCGTTTAGATTATGTTGTAAAAATAGTTGACGAATTACTTAAAAATTAATATATTAGTAAGCACATAGTCAAATTTTTATGAACTTTAAACCTCTTACAACGGAAGAATTTAAAAATTTCATTACTAATGAAAACGTTACCGTAGTTGATACCAGAGATAGGCAGGACTTCTCAGATGGTTACATTCCCGGTTCCGTTTTCATTGGTTTACAGAATGAAAAATTCTCCGATTGGGCAAAAATGGTTCTTTCCCATCAATTAGCAATTATTATAGTTGCAGAGAAAGGAAAAGAAGAGATAGCTGCGCAAAAACTTTCCGACGCAGGATTTGAAGTAACCGGATACATCAGTGACGGCATAAATGAATGGAAAAACGCCGGTGAAGAAATTGATATGGTTATCAATATTGAGGCAGACGAGTTGGCAATGGACATTCCTTTTGACGAAAAAATGGTAATTATTGACGTTCGCACGGAAGAAGAATACAATAAAGCGCACGTAAAAAACGCTGTGAATATTCCTTTAGATCAGATTTCCGACACTGCGGTTTCCTCTAATCTCGAAGAAGAAGATAATCATTATATTTATTGCGGCAGCGGATACAGAAGTCTTATTGCTTCTTCTATCCTGAAAAAGCAAGGTATGCACAACCTTAGAAATATACTGGGTGGCTTTGATGCAATAGAGAAAATAGATAAAATTCCTTTAGAGAAAGTGAAAAAAGAGAAGGATTCTAAGGAAAACAATTCTGAAAAAGAATAATAGTGTTTAAACAACAATTAATTAATCAAATTATTTTTCTATCATTTCTTTAGCTGTTTTTATGGTAGATGAAGTAGGGTTATTTCCTCCCAGCATTTGAGCAATTTGTTCTATTCTTTCTTCTTTATTCAGCAGTCTAATCTGTGTATTTATTTCCTTATTTGAATTTTCTTTTTTGTACACGTAATAATGTGCGTTTGCCAAAGAGGCAATCTGCGGCTGATGAGTTATGGATATAACTTGCAGATTATCAGACAGTTCTCTCATAATTATACCAACCTGTTTTGCTGCTTCACCACTAATACCGGTATCTATTTCATCGAAAATTAATGTAGGTAATTCAATATATTTAGCCACCATTGATTTTATGCAAAGCATTAATCTGCTCAGCTCTCCCCCACTTGCAACTTTTTCTACCGACTCAAAATTATTGGTTTTATTTGCATCAAACAGAAAAGAAATAGAATCAATTCCATTAAACCTTAGTTCATTATTTGTTTCAATACTTACTTTTAATCTGGCGTTGGGCATGCCCACTCTTACAAGCAATTCGTTGATTGTATTTTGAATAAAAGGAATCTGATTCTTTCTCTTTTCTGAGATTTCCTTAGCTATTTC
>JAEWWO010000386.1 GCA_023396345.1 Bacteroidota bacterium | reverse complement strand
CCTTACAACGAGGCATTAAGTTTAATCTGGTATCTGGAGAATGTTTTTTATAAAGCTTCAGGAAAAATTTTATCTGTTCTCAAAAATCAGTTTAATGATGTTATCAATGAAAAGAATCCTGTTATTCGTATGGGTTTCTGGCCGGGCGGAGACAGAGATGGTAATCCATTTGTAAAAGCAGATACAACTTTACAGGTAGCTGCTAAACTGCGCAATGCCATTATTCAATGCTATTACAGAGACGTTCGCGAAATGAAGCGCAGACTTACTTTCAGAAATGTTGATACTGTATTGCAGGAAATAGAACAGGCATTGTATAATTTTATTTATAACAATCAGGAAAGTAAATACATCAATCAACAGGAACTCATCACTACATTTTACCGATTGCGTGAAATTATCGTAAGCGAGCATAATGGTATGTTTGTTCAACTGATAGATAATTTCGTTTCTAAAGTTGAAATATTCGGAACTTATTTTGCTACGCTTGATATAAGACAAGACAGCTCAGTACACACAAAACTTCTTACGCATCTTCATGAAGAATATAATATCTTTTCTGAAGATTATACATCTCTCAACAACGATCAAAAGGTAAAAGCTTTAATGGGTGTAAAACCTTTGAAAAATGCAGCAATAAAAGATGAACTTTTTGCCGATACACTCGAAGTAATGAAAGTGGTAAAAAAGATTCAGAAGGAAAACGGAGAAGAAGGCTGTAACCGTTATATCATCAGCCATTGCGAAACTGCCGTGCATGTCATGGAGGTATTTGCCTTATTCCGTCTTGCCGGTTGGGGTGCAGGCAATCTTTCTGTAGATATTATTCCGTTGTTTGAAACCATAGAAGATTTGCAAAATGCTGAAAAAGTGATGAAGGAATTGTATGAAAACAAAGTGTACAAAAAGCATTTATCGCAGCGCAGCAACAGACAAACGATTATGCTTGGATTCTCTGACGGAACCAAAGATGGCGGTTATCTGATGGCTAACTGGAGAATTTATCAGGCTAAGGAAACACTTACAGCTTTGTCAAGAAAATACGATATTGATGTTGTGTTCTTCGATGGCAGAGGAGGTCCGCCCGCAAGAGGCGGTGGTAAAACACATCGTTTCTATGCATCTATGGGTAAAACTATTGAAGACAAAGAAATACAGCTTACTGTACAAGGTCAGACTGTAAGTGCCAATTTCGGAACGGTAGATGCCGCACGCTATAACATAGAACAGCTCATTAATGCAGGTATTCTGGACGATGTCACGGAAGATAAAATTGCTCCTTTTACAAAAGAAGAAGAGGACTTGTTCGAGGAGCTTTCTGTAGAAAGTTATAAATCTTACGATGCGTTAAAATCACATCCTAATTTTCTTGATTATCTGTCTACGGCAAGTCCGTTGAAGTTTTATGGAGATACCAACATTGGTAGTCGTCCTGCTAAAAGAAACGCTTCTGCCAAACTAAATCTCACGGATTTAAGAGCTATTCCTTACGTGGGTTCATGGAGTCAGATAAAGCAAAATGTAACCGGTTATTACGGACTGGGAACTGCTTTAAAAATTATGGAAGAGCGCGGTAAATGGAAAGAGTTAAAGCAATTGTACAAAAATTCTTTATTCTTCAGAGCACTGCTGGACAATAGCGAAATGTCTATGCAAAAATGTTTCTTTCCGCTTACGCAATACCAGTCAGAAAATCCGAAGTATGGTGAGGTTTGGAATATGGTGCATGATGAATTTTTACTATCTCAAAAAATGGTATTACGTTTGGCAGGCAAATCAGAACTGATGGAAAATTATCCTGTAGAGAAAATGTCTATTCAAATGCGCGACAGAATTGTGCTGCCCTTGCTTACCATACAGCAATACGCACTTAAAAAAGTTTCAGAAATTGAGGCAAAGCAATCTCAAAATTCATTAAAAGAAACTTACGAAAAAATGATTATGCGCTGCTCGTTTGGTATTATTAATGCCAGCAGAAATTCTGCGTAAAAAATCCTCTTTTCAATATTGATTAAAGCGTTTTCATGAAAGATTATCTTCCTGAAAACGCTTTATTGTTTCCCCACATATATTAATAAACATTTAATAGGAAAATAGCGTCTGATTGAGTAAATTTGTAATTACTCATGTATTATTATTTATTATTTTAAAATTTGTTTTATGATTCTAACATATGTAGTGATTTTTATTGTTCTGATGATTATTTTCGGAGCATTCTTTATAGTAAAACAACAAACCTCCGTGATAGTTGAAAGATTTGGAAAGTTTCAGAGCGTACGTGGTCCGGGCATTCAGATGAAAATACCTTTTGTGGACAGGGTTGCAGGAAGAATTTCTTTAAAAATTCAGCAGTTGGATGTAATGGTAGAAACCAAAACTAAAGATGATGTTTTCGTGAAAATAAAAGTTTCGGTTCAATATGTAGTGATTCAAAGTAAAGTTTTTGAAGCTTTCTACAAATTGCAAAATCCTTATGCTCAGATTACTTCTTATGTGTTTGACGTGGTTCGTGCAGAGGTTCCCAAATTAAGACTGGATGATGTGTTTGAAAAGAAAGATGATATTGCCATTGCCGTAAAAGGTGAATTGCAGGAAGCGATGAACGAATACGGTTATGATATCATCAAAACATTGGTTACAGATATCGATCCCGATGATCAGGTAAAACATGCGATGAACAGAATCAATGCTGCCGAAAGAGATAAAGTAGCTGCGCAATATCAGGGTGATGCGCAACGTATTTTGATTGTTGAAAAAGCAAGAGCCGAAGCGGAAAGTAAAAGATTGCAGGGGCAGGGTATTGCCGACCAGAGAAGAGAAATTGCCAAAGGTCTGGAAGAGTCTGTAAATGTGTTGAACAAAGTAGGTATTAATTCTCAGGAAGCGTCTGCGTTGATTGTGGTTACACAGCATTACGATACTTTGCATGCAATAGGGAGCTTAAATAAATCAAATCTGATTTTATTACCAAACTCTCCGAATGCGGCAGGTGAAATGTTGAACAATATGGTTACATCGTTTGTAGCTGCCAATAAAATAGGAGAGCAGTTGCAGGGAAATCCTGTAAATCCTAACAGCGACAGCACAGACAATTATTTAAGTCAGTTTAACCCAAATCCTCCACAGGACAACGTGTAATAATTGTTTAAAAAATCTTATAAAATTTTATAAAAAATTAAGTTCTGTTATTGCTCAAATGTAAACTCTTGAAAATAAAGTTTACATTTGGGCAATTTATTTAATCAATCCTAATATAAAGAAATCAATGAGGAAAATCGTTTTTACAGTTTTAAGTTTTACTGCATTATTTCAAATTTCTTGTGGAAATATGGATACAAACAACAATGGCGTTGACAGCGTTTCAGCTACAACCTCCAACAATCCTTTGTTTAAAGAAAGTGCTTTGCCATACAATACAGTGCCTTTCGATAAGTTAAGAGACAATCATTTCAGACCGGCACTACTTGAAGGTATGAAGCAGCAAATGGCTGAAATAGACAGTATTACTAATAATCCGCAACCGGCTACATTTGAAAATACATTAGTAGCAATGGAAAAAAGCGGTAGGTTGTTGTCAAGGGCAAGCAGCGCATTCTATGCATTAACAAGTGCCAATACCAATGATAAATTAAAAGAAGTACAGCAGGAAATGGCACCGAAAATGGCACAGCACAGAGATGCTATTTATCTGAACGAAAATTTATTTGCAAGAGTTGATACACTTTACAAACAATTATCTACCCTTAATCTGGATGATGAGTCTAAAAAGCTGGTAGAATATTATTATAATGAATTTAAAATGGCGGGAGCCAATCTTTCTCCTGAAAAGAAAACACAATTGAAAGCGTTTAACGAAGAGGAAGCAACACTTACCACAAAATTTCGTAATCAATTGCTGGAAGCCGGAAAAGACGGGGCTTTGGTAATTGATGATGTAAAGCAATTAGACGGACTTTCTCAGTCTGAATTGGATGCAGCACAGCAAAGTGCGAAAGGAAGAGATTTGTCAGGTAAATGGTTATTGTCTTTACAAAACACGATTCAGCAGCCAGCATTGCAATCATTAAAAGACAGAGCAACCAGACAAAAATTGTTTGAAGCCTCCATTCATCGTGCAGAAAAAAGCGATAGCAACGACACCAAAAAAACACTTACACGCATAGCAAAAATTCGTGCAGAAAAAGCTAAATTGATGGGTTACAAAAATTATGCTGAATGGAAACTACAGGATCAGATGGCTAAAACACCTCAGGCTGTTCAGCAGTTTTTATCTCAACTGGTTACACCTGCTGTAAATAAAGCCAAAGGTGAACTGAAAGATATTCAGGCTGTAATCAACAGAAATGATACTTTTACCGCACAGGCCTGGGACTGGAATTATTATGCAGAGCAGGTAAGAAAAGAAAAATACGATTTAGATGAAAATCTTATAAAACCTTACTTTGAGATACAGACAATATTAGATAAAGGAATCTTTTATACTGCCAATAAATTGTATGGAATTACTTTTAAAAAAAGAACTGATATACCTGTTTATCACGAAGATGTAAAGGTGTATGAGGTATTTGATAAAGATTCTTCAGAACTTGCTTTATTCTATTTTGATCCGTACAAAAGAGACAATAAATCCGGCGGCGCCTGGATGGGTAATTTTGTTGAACAATCTAAATTACTTGGTCAGAAACCGGTTATTTACAACGTATGTAATTTCACTAAACCCGCAGACGGACAGCCCGCCTTGGTTAGCTTTGATGATGTGATAACTATGTTCCATGAATTCGGACATGCTACGCATGGTTTATTTGCCAATCAAACATATCCGAGTCTTTCAGGCACAAACGTAGCAAGAGATTTTGTAGAGTTGCCTTCGCAAATATATGAGCACTGGGCATTGTATCCCGAAGTGCTGAAAAATTATGCCATACATCATGAAACCAAGCAGCCGATGCCGCAGGACTTAATAGATAAAATAAGAAATGCAGCTACATTTAATCAGGGGTATATGCTTACTGAATTTCTTGCTGCTGCTCAGCTCGATATGCAGTGGCATTCCCTGAGTGCAGATTTGCCTGAACAGGATGCTAATAAATTTGAAAGAGAAGCATTGGAAAGAACCGGTTTGTATATGCAACAGGTTCCTCCGCGCTACACTTCAACTGTATTTCAACACGTATTTGGTGGTGGATATGCCGCAGGATATTATGCTTACAGTTGGGCTGAAATGCTGGATAATGATGCGTTTGCATGGTTTATGGAAAATGGCGGTCTGAAACCCGAGAACGGTCAGCGTTTCAGAGATATGATTTTATCTATTGGAAATACACAGGACTACAACAAAGCATTCCGTGCATTCAGAGGAAAAGAGCCAAGCATACAACCCATGTTGAAAAAGAGAGGGATTAATTAAAGAATAGATGATAGATGATAGTGGATAGTTGAAAATTGAAAATTTTCTGTCATTCAGAACGGATCCCGATTTATCGGGAGTAGTGAAGAATCTATTAAATAAAAAAGATGCTTCTCTCTACGTTCAGCATGATAAATTCTCATAATGTTCTACCGTCACTGCGAGGAATGGAGCACAGCGTAATGACGAAGCAGTCTTTGGTAAAATTAATAGTCAACAGCGTAGTCAAGAATCTAAAAAAGCCATTATGCGAATCTTAAATATGACAAGATTTTAAAAAAATAATCTACTGATAATATAAAATATAACGCACGGTATTCATTTTTTATTTACTTTGTGTCAGTTTTTAATATAAATAATTATGCAAAGAAGAGATTTTTTTAAGAACGGAACCTTAGCCTTCTTAGGTACAACCCTCATTCATCCCGGATACGGACAAACCAAAGCACCTTCAAAAAAGTGGTCAGGCAAAACAGCTAAGAACATTATTTTTATGGTGAGCGACGGTATGAGCACCGGAACACTGCAAATGGCCGATGCATTGATATACAGAAAAGAAGGACGTCACAGCAACTGGATTCAGTTAATGCAAAATCCTGAAACCAGACGTGCTTTAATGGACACCGCTTCTGCCAACTCAATTGTTACAGATTCTGCAGCCGCCAGCTCTTCCTGGGGAGGAGGTAAAAGAGTAAACAACGGAGCGCTGAATGTAAATCCTGATGGGAGCTATAACAAACCTATTCTGCAAAAATTTAAAGCAAAAGGCAAGTCCGTAGGATGTGTTACAAC
>JAEWWO010000374.1 GCA_023396345.1 Bacteroidota bacterium | reverse complement strand
TCCATAAGTGGTGCAAGAGATTTGTCTGTATTTCTTTCATCGGAAGGAATGCGATATTTTAACACAAAAGCTGTAATGCCCATTTCGTTAAGTGTGTGAGCAATTTCTCTTCCTTC
Source organism: Bacteroidota bacterium (assembly GCA_023396345.1). Taxonomy (GTDB): domain Bacteria; phylum Bacteroidota; class Bacteroidia; order Chitinophagales; family Chitinophagaceae; genus Haoranjiania. The sequence continues at coordinate 4,195 of JAEWWO010000374.1, read as the reverse complement.
TTTATCTATCGACAAAATGTGATAACCGCCACCGGGGCAGATGATAATTCCAATTCCATGTTTATCCTGCACTTTGGGTTTATAAATAGTAAGCGTAGGTTCGGATACTTCAAACACACGTTCCACGCGGTCTTCACCCATTTCGGTACGTTCGGTATTTTTAATGTTGTCTTTATTGTTCGGTATTTTTCCTTCATATAAAGGAATGGTCTGTTGCGCTGAAGTTGCGTGCATGAGTATAAAAATATTTACGAATAGAAATATCAGAGATCTTAACATGTTACAGATGTTTTATTTATTCTTCGTCAAGCTGATAAAGGTCTTTGTAGTTTCTGCCCAAACCATCGTAATCTAATCCGTATCCTACAACAAATTTATTGGGAATTTCAAAACATACATAGTCAATAGGTACATCGTATTCTGTTGCTTCTTTTTTGTGTAACATGGTCACAAGCTTCAGAGAGCGGGGGTTTTGATTGAGCAGCTGAGGAAGAAAAGTGTTCAGAGTTTTGCCTGTATCTACAATATCTTCTATGATGATTACATCTTTATCATGTACTTCATTATCCAAGCCGATTGCGGTAAGCACCTGTCCGGATGATTTGGTACCTTTGTAAGAAGCCAGCTTAATAAAACTGATTTCAGCATCAATGTCAATTTCTTTAAGCAGGTCGGCTGCAAACATAAATGAGCCGTTGAGAATGGCTATAAACAAAGGATTTTTACCTGCATAGTCTTGATTAATACGTGCTGCAACTTCTTTTATTTTTGCTCTTATTTCGTCGTCCGTAATGTAGGGCACAAAATTTCTGCCGTGTACTTTTATTGTATTGCTCATCAAAAAAATATTTTGATGCTAATTTAATACAATAATTTTAGAAGGGGATTTTTTTTGCAGATATACTGTCTGATTAGCGGCTATTTTTGAATCGGCGTTGATTCTGTTGTACTTTCTTAGCTGATCCAGTCTGATGCCTTCTATTAACGCAATCTCACGAAGTGTGTTGCCTTTTTTTGTTTTGAAGATAGCTTTATTACCTCTTTTTTTTCTTTTTTCAAGATAAATCAGTCTGCCTTCGGGTAATACATCGGTATGCTGCATATCGTTGTAAGAAAGAATTTTGGCGTATCTGAGGTTTCTTGTTTTGCAGAAGTTTTGCAGAGAAAATCCTTTTTCAGCATAAAAAACTTTTGTGCCGTTGATGGTAAAGAATCCTTCAGGGTAAGCAGGTCTTTGTTCTACAACCAGTTTCTCTTTATCAGGAGCAGTGTTGTAAACCGTTCTTGCCTTGATTTCTTTAATTTCTTTTTTCATTTGTTTGGCAACTGCTGCATGGTAATCCTGTTTAGTCATGCTTCGGTTAATTGCCAGATAGCGATACATGTCAATATTGGCAATGGTTTCGTAAGAATATTTTGCCAGGTCGTATCTTTCAATCAGGCTAATGAGTAATTGCGGATAGTTTTTGTTGGTGGCATATCCTGCTTTTTTCAATCCATAAGCCCAGCCTTTGTAATCATTCATTTCCAACGTGAATAAATCTTTGTAGAAAGGTCTGTTTTTAAGAAAGTCCGAATGGTCAATAAAAGATTCTTCCACACTGTTGTACACTCTGAAACATTCGCCTTTGGCATCGTCGTCATGATAAGTTTTTCCGCCTGTCCATTCGGTTTTACATTTAATACCAAAATGGTTGTTAGAACGGCGTGCAAGATCGCTTTGTCCGGATGCAGATTCCAGAATGCCCTGTGCAAGCGTAATAGCCGCCGGAACTCCTGTCCGCGCCATTTCTATCATGGACAATTCTTTGTATTGCTCAATATAGGCTACAGCTTTAGGGTCTAAATTTTTAGATTGAGCCGAAAGTAAATAAGTAGTAAAAAGGGAGATAATTAGCAAAGCAGGTTTGATAATCAATTGCATTTTTTCTTCTTTTTGATAAATAATAATCCGTCTCTGACAGTCAGCATCACTTGTTCACAATCCGTTTGCGCAACTACAAATTGATTAAATTCGTCAATAGCTTTCGCATTTTTGCCTTTAATTTCATCATTCAACACATCGCCATGAAACAGCACATTATCGGCAATGATAAATCCATTATCAGATAAACGGTCTATAACCATTTTAAAGTATGCAATATAATTAATTTTATCAGCATCAATAAAAACAATATCCCAGAAATAGGGCAATGTGGATATTATTTCCATTGCGTCTCCGTTATGCACATTTATTTTATCGTTATAAACCGACCTGCTGAAATATTTTTTTGCTGTTGCTGCATCTTCTTCTCTTAGTTCAATGGTATGCAGTTCGCCGTCTTCACGCAATCCTTCGGCAAGGCATAATGCAGAATAACCAGTAAATGTGCCTATTTCAAGAATATATTTCGGCTGTACCACAGCACTGATAAAAGAAAGTAATCTGCCCTGTACATGACCGCTCAGCATATGCGCATGTGCATGCTGCGCATACGTGTCGGTGTTTATTTGTAGGAGTAATTCATCTTCCGGAGAAGTGAATTTTGCTGCGTACGTTTCTGCTAATGGATTAATGATTTCCATCTATCTTATCTACTTCGTCCTGTATTTCTTTTTTTCTGGCTTCATAATCTTCATCACTTATACGATGCGAAATCATCCAGAAGCCAATGAATGCAAGTAGTCCGTTAATAATGATAATTTCAAGTCCTATCTGGAAATCTCCGAATATATCGTTCTGGAAATAATCAATAAGGAAAGTGATAAACGGAGCTGCAATACAGATAATCGGTACAAGTTTGTCGTTAACCTGACGTTTGGTGAATATACCAAAGGCAAACATACCCAATAATGGTCCGTAGGTATATCCTGCCAGTTTCAGAATAAGACCAATCATACTCTTGTTATCAATCCATTTAAATATCAGCACCATTACCAAGAAGGTGAAAGCGACAATTAAGTGCACTCTTTTTCTGAATTTCTCTTTTTGCTTATCGTTTAAATCGGTTCTTTGTTTTAATCCGAAAATATCTATTGACAGTGAAGAAGTCAGCGCCGTCATTGCTCCGTCAGCACTTGGGAACAACGCAGATATCAAAGCAATAATAAATATAATACTGATAATAGGAGGCATGTGGTCTACGGCAATAGTAGGGAATATCATGTCACCTGTTGCATTAATGCTTTCAGCATCGGCATATAAATACAACAAACCACCAAGATATAAGAACAGGGCAAGAACGCCTAACAGGATGAAACCTAAAGTCACCATGTTCTTTTGTGAATCTTTTAGTCTGGTTACCGATATACTTTTCTGCATCATTTCCTGGTCAATTCCTGTCATGGTTATGGTAAGGAATGCGCCGGCAAGAATTTGTTTTATAAAGAAAGTGCTGTCATTAGGATTGGTGTCAAACACTTCCGTAAGTCCTCTGGAACGCATATTATTAAGGCTTTCAGTAAAACCCAAATCAAGATTATTTAAAATAAATACTGTACAGATGATTAATCCGGCAATCATACAGGTTGTTTGCAGTGTATCTGTCCATACAATTGTTTTTACACCACCTTCGTACGTATAAAGAATAATCATAGCCAGTATCATTAAAGTAGTAATCCAGAAAGGAATCCCCAGTCTGTCAAGAATTACAATCTGAAGAATGTTTACTACAAGATATAAACGGGCTGTAGAGCCTACCAGTCTTGAAATAATGAAAATTGAAGCACCCGTTTTGTAGGAAACCTGACCAAATCTGTGTTGCAGATATCCGTAAATAGAGGTAAGCTTTAATCTGTAATACAATGGAAGTAGTACATACGCAATCACAAAATAGCCTATTAAGTATCCGATGGCAATTTGCATATAATGATACTGATCAGGATTTGGCGTTTTGCCCACGGCTCCCGGCACACTTACAAACGTTACTCCACTCAAAGAGGTACCGATCATTCCAAAGGCTACAAGCATCCAGTTACTACTGCGGTTGCCAATAAAAAAACTGTCATTGTTACTGCCTTTACTTGTTCTCCAGGCTACAAAAAATAACAATGCAAAATAGATAAATACTACTACTAATAAGAGTCCTGCTGACATTGATTAAAATTTTAATTCGCAAACATAAGAAACAATTCTAAGTAATTGTTAATTTCGTAAATTGTTTTTTTAATAAAAAATACATGAATGAATGTTGATTTTCAATGTAAAAGTTTCAGT
>JAEWWO010000339.1 GCA_023396345.1 Bacteroidota bacterium | reverse complement strand
AATAAAAACTTTCTTGATACCCGGTTTATCAGGATAACTATTTATTTCGTCATCATCGTCTTCTGCATTGTCAAACATTTGTTTGGTGTCTACTATAAATAATCTGATGTCACGATTGACTTGAGGAGCTGCCAAACCCACGCCACTGCTATTGTACAGCGTTTCCCACATATCTTCAATCAGTTTTGAAAGTTCGGGATAATCTGCATCAATATCATTACATTTCTTTCTCAGTATAGGCATGCCGTATGCGGTAATGGGTAATATCATCTTTATTAAAAATTTTTAATATGCAAAGGTACGGAATTAGCCTTAATCAAATTCGTAACATACTATTTATTCAGCCATTCCTGCAACATAATGGTAGCAGCAATCTGATCTACATTTTCTTTTTTCTGGCGATTTTTTTTCTTCATACCCATCTCAATCATTGCCTGCGAAGCAAGTTTGGAAGTGTAGCGCTCATCCACTTTTTCAACCGGTATGTGAGGGAAATTTTTTTTCAATTGTTCAATGGCTTTGTGCACTAAAGGCGTGGCATGTGTATCAGAGTCGTCCCAGTTTTTAGGTTCTCCTATCAAAATTAATTCTACCTCATTTTCAGAAAAATATTGTTTTAAAAACGGAATAAAATTCTTTGTTTCAATAGTAGTTAATGCAGAAGCTATAATCTTAAAAGGATCTGTAACAGCAATGCCTGTTCGTTTTCCGCCATAGTCTATACAAATAATGCGCGCCATTCGTGAAGTTTGATTTAAGAATTATGATTATTGATTTGCAGTACTGATTTGTAATCTGTAATTTTCATTTTGTAATTATTAAGAAAAAATAATGATATCTGCTATTACAAATGCTGCGAAAACCACACTGGCTATACCGTTTGCAGTCATGAAGGCAAGATTTACTCTGCGTAAATCGTTTGGTTTTACAATTGAATGCTGATAAATAAGCATACCTGCAAATACTGAAACGCCTATCCAGTAAAGGAAATGTACATCGTTGATGATGCCGATAATTATCACACATGCAGCAGATAAAAAATGTAAAAATGTAGAAAGATTCAACGCACCTTTCTTACCGAGTGCGGTAGGAATGGAATGCAGTTCCTGCGAATTGTCAAAATCAACATCCTGTAAAGAATAAATAATATCAAAGCCGCTTACCCAGAACAAAACGGCAAAGGAAAGTATTACAGGCGTGAGGCTATTTTCCCAGCTGCCGGTAACTGCCAGAAAAGCTCCGATTGGCGCCAGTGAAAGACCGAGACCGAGTACAAGATGACAGAGCGATGTAAATCTTTTGGTATAACTATAAAATAAAATTACAAATAAGGCTACAGGAGACAAATAAAAACACATCGGATTGATAAAATAAGTAGCCACAATAAATAGTATGCAATTGATGATGACAAACCTAAGTGCGCTGTTGGGAGAGATAATTCCTTTGGGAATTTCACGGATAGCTGTGCGTGGATTTTTCTCATCAAAAGTTCTGTCGAGATAACGGTTAAAACCCATTGCCGCATTTCTTGCCGTTACCATGCAAACCAGTACCAGCAACAGTTTTATGATTATGTTTTGTGTTGAATAATTTTGTGTAGAAGGTTGCAATACACCCAAAGTAAAACCTATCATTGCAAAAGGTAATGCAAAAATGGTATGAGAAAATTTTACTAATGAAAGATAATTTTTTACTGCCTGCATAAGGTTGCAAAGATAAATTATTGCAGAAGAATAAAATAATTTAGTAAAGAAGAGTAGTATTAGTTTGCCATTTGTGCCGAGTTTATATCTTTTATACCAACAAGTCTGTCGGCAAAGTCTGATATGGCGCGGTAATAAACAAGTATGGTGTAATTATTTTCTGTTTGCCAGTCGTTGCCCTCGGTGTAAGCAAATTCCGGTTTACTGTCACCATTTTTTAATATGGAAACATAATTATAGGTATAATATCCTTCCTTCAGCAGTAAAGTTTGTTCGTAAATATTACTTACCGGATTCCAAATCATTTTTGTTTTATCATTCATTAAATAATTGGTCATTCTTCCGGCAAGGTAGATGTCTTTAACTGTGAAGTCTTTTAGATTGGATGGGGCAAATTTAAAAGTCACCAGAGCATAGTCGCCGTTGATGTTGGTATTGGTTTTGTTGGCATCCGTTGTTCTTACAATCCATGAACCATTGAAATCGTCATACCGAAGAAATGGTGAAGAAACTCTGTCAGATTCTGTATGAAGTTCTGCTTTAAACATATTTTCTGTTTCGATGATAGAAGCTATCTTGTCAGATTTCATGCGCATGTGCGTTAAGTCGAGCCAGCGATATTCTTTACCTGACTGAAATACCAGCGTATTTTCATCGTTGTATTCATAAATATTTCCTTTGATAAAATTCGGCTGTAGTAACATTGACGCATTATCCCAACGGTAGTTTTGCAACACATTTACCTTGATTTGTGTATAAGGACTGGTAATGTTGAGCATGGATGCGTTTACTTCAAAATTAACTTTCTGATGTGTAAATGATTTTCCTGCATCAAAAGGATTTTTAACAGCAGCATTTATGCCTGCAATATTTTCTGTTATCATTAACCTACGTGTAAATGCCAGTTTGCTTGTGTCTCCGTCAAGAAAAACTTTCAGCATATAATTGCCGCTGTGTGTGGGCAATGTTTCTTTTTCGGGCAGATATACGGTGTAATGCATATATCTCGTTTTGGAAATAACCGAAGGTTTGTAATTCGTTATACGTTTATTTACAAACCCTTTTATATAATTGGCAGGGAACAATACAGACGGTTGCCAGTCGGCGTTGCAGTGTACAAAAGTGTAGTAGTAGTTTTTTATTTTATTGTCTAAATCATCAAAATCCAATCGCAGCTTAGCTACTTCTCCAAGATTTACAACAGGATACAACAAAGGTTTTCCGGCAACGGTAAACTGTACGCTTTGTATATTGCTCATATAATCTGCATCAGAAGCTATCTGCGCCTGTGTATATTTTGCAAAAAATATTGCGATAAAAAATAGTAAATATTTTACGTTCATTTTATTGTTGCCCGATGTTTAAGGTAATCTGCCAGTATTTTAGGAAACGCTAATTCTTTACGTTTATTTTCTTTTATCCATTGATAATGTTTTAATGTATCGGGAATAGCAGAAAAATGTACTTCTATAATTTCAGCTTTAATCTTTTGATGCGTTAATTGTTGCTCTGCTTTACCGGCAAAGGAAATTTTTATGGGCGAAGCAGTAAGTACATTTTCACAGAAATTGTTTACCGCATTTATGTCCCATTCCGGTTTTTCCTCTTTCTCTATTAGATAAAATTCGTGAAGATTTTGCCATACATCGTTACCGCTTCTTTTATTTATCAGTATTTTATTATTCGCAATCATCACAAACCATGTATGATAACGCAGTTTCTTCTGTATTGTTTTTTCTTTCACGGGCAAATGATTCACTGCTCCATGGGAGAAGGCAAAACATTTTTTATTCAGCGGACAATCGGCACACAACGGGCTGGAAGGTTTGCAAACAGTAGCTCCAAAGTCCATGATTGCCTGATTATACATGCCGGGTTGTTTTTTATCCAGCACCTGTTCGGCAAGTTGTGTAAAATATTTTTTTCCTTCGCTACTGTCAACAGGAATATCTTTTCCAAAAAATCTTGATAGCACTCTGAAAACATTTC
>JAEWWO010000297.1 GCA_023396345.1 Bacteroidota bacterium | reverse complement strand
GTAGTATGTTCCCGGTACATATCCTTCATCGGCATATCTGGGACTAAGCATCAGACTGTAGGCCCATCCTTTTTTATTAAATCCGGAACCATGCGTGAAGATAATTCTGTGCCGATAATTTCTGTTGGAAACAGCATAACCTATTTGCGTTTGCGCCCATTGCGCTCCGGCACGCATATCAATGTTGGTATTCAATCCCAGTCCTCCAATGCCAAAATCAGCGGGGCTGAGGCCATACACATTTTCGCGCGAACGCATAATGTTAGTGAGTCCGGACCATAAACTAAATGGAGTAAATCCATTGTCTAAGCCTGTGAAATCAATACCATTTAAATAAATGGCATCCGCATTTTCATAACTTCTCAGTCTGAATCTTGTAGGACTGAAGTTATAAGATACTGCCGATAAAAAAGGATCCCGTCCGGCAGAAAGAATAGACGAAACCGTTGTGTTCGAGCCTTCGTCAAACAATTCATCATCGTTTATTGTGATGGTTGGCAGGTTGTCTTGCACTTGTGTTCTGATTTCATACATAGCTGAATCGCTTTTAGGGATGGTATCAGACACTTCAGGGTTTTGTGCAAATAAACTACTAACAGACAACGAAAGCAAGAGTGCAAAATAAAGAACTCTCATTACTTAATAATTTTAAACAAAATTATAAAAGATTCTTAATAAGAATAATAAATGTTAATATTATTTTTGCATATATGTTTTTGGAAGAATTGACAGTCTAAAAAAATATCAACGTAAAATCTAATAACAATGACAATGAAAAGAATCTATATGTTTGTATTGATGATGTGTTTGCTGGTTACACAGTTATCTGCACAGCAGAAATACTCGTCAGTGGTAGTAGGATTTTATAATCTGGAAAATTTATACGATACCATTTTGCACCCCACTAATGACGATGCAGCTTTCACACCCAATGGCTCAAAATCTTATACCTGGGATGTTTTTACAGATAAAATAAATAAACTGGCAACTGTAATTTCGCAGATAGGAACAGACGTAAACCCTGATGGTCCGGCAATTTTAGGCGTGTCCGAGATTGAAAACTTAAGTGTGCTGGAAACATTGGTAAATCACCCATTATTAAAAGAAAGAGGTTATAAGATTGTGCATTACGATTCAAAAGATTTCAGAGGTGTGGATGTGGCAATGTTGTACAATCCTAAATATTTTAAGGTAGAAAGCAGTAAACCATTATTTGTGCAAATGCCCGACGGTAGCAAGACATCGGTATTTACCAGAGATATTTTATGGGTAACGGGTTCTTTACAGGGCGAAAGAGTTGATGTTTTTGTAAATCACTGGCCCAGTCGCTCAGGAGGCGAAAAGCGTTCCATGCCGGCAAGAATGGCTGCAGCAGCTACGGCAAGAAAAACAATTGATAACATTTTTAAAAACAATAAAGACGCAAAAGTAATAGTGATGGGCGATTTAAATGATGATCCTATCAATGAAAGTCTGACCAAAGGATTAAAATCGGTTGACGCTGTTCAGAGTATTAAACCGGATGAACTGTACAATCCCTGGATGAGTTTATACAAAAAAGGAATCGGGACGTTGGCCTATCAGGATGCGTGGAGTTTGTTTGATCAGATATTAATATCACCTGGCTTTATTGATAAAAAACAGGATGGATTTTTCTATTACAAGAATCAGATTTTCCGTCAGGAATATATGGTAGAAAATATTGGAAGATACAAAGGCTATCCTATGCGCACTTATAGCGGAGACGTGTATCGCGGCGGCTACAGCGACCATTTTCCGGTTTACATAGTTTTGCTTAAGCGAGTGATGGAATAACTCAGATGTCAAGCACTTCATGTGCCATGTTTGCGGCAATTTGACCGGCTTCTTTTTTGCTGAATCCGGAGCCAATGGCTATCTGTTCGCCGTTAAGAACCACCGCAACCACAAAAATTCTGCGGCCTCTGTCGTACTTCTCTTCTATGGTTTCAAATGACAGTTCATGATTGTTCTTGCTTGCCCAGCCGATTATTTTATTTTTCAGATTGATTTCAATTGTCTCCAGTTCTTCTACTGCAAGAAGGGGAATAACAATCTGCTTCAACACCCATTTTTTTGTTTTTTCATATCCTTTATCCAGATAAATAGCGCCAATTACAGCTTCCAGTGTATTGCCAAAAATCTGCTGGCTGTGTTTTATGGATTTATCCTGCTTATTAAATATCACCAGATTGTGCAGTCCCATTTTAATGGCTACGTCATTTAGTTTTTGCCGGTTTACCATTTTGCTGCGCATTTCGGTAAGGAATCCTTCACTTTTGTATGGATAAAGTTTAAATAAATAGTCGGCAACAATAGCTCCAAGAACCGCATCGCCTAAGTATTCCAGTCTTTCGTTGTTATCAATGGGATCATTGTTGGCAGAAGAATGACTGAGTGCCCGCTTGAAGAGGAGAGTATTTTTCAGTTTGAGTCCGAGAACATATTCAATCTGTTTTCGGACAGGATTTTTTTTAATAAAAATATTGCTGTTTACTGATATCAAAACAATTATTCCGTGTATTTCTTAACGATAATAGCAGCATTGTGTCCGCCAAAGCCAAAAGTATTGCTCAGTGCTGCATTCACAGGTCTTTCCTGTGCTTTATTAAAGGTCATATTCAGTTTAGGATCCAGTCCTTCATCATCTGTAAAATGATTGATGGTAGGCGGAATGATATTCGTTCTTACTGCCATTATTGCGGCAATGGTTTCTATTACGCCCGCTGCACCCAGACAGTGTCCTGTCATAGATTTTGTAGAACTGATATTTAGTTTATACGCCTGTTCACCAAACACATTTTGTATGGCTTTAATTTCTGCCATATCTCCCAGTGGTGTAGAGGTTCCGTGGGTGTTGATATAATCTATTTCTTCCGGATTCATTCCTGCATCCTGCAATGCATTGCGCATTACTTTTTCAGCACCATGTCCTTCCGGATGTGGAGCTGTAATGTGGTAGGCATCAGCAGTAGCGCCGCCTCCGGCAACTTCGCAATAGATTTTTGCGCCTCTTTTAAGGGCATGTTCCAGTGTTTCAAAAATAACAACTGCACCTGCTTCGCCAATTACAAAACCATCTCTGTCTTTGTCGTAAGGGCGAGAAGCTGTTTGAGGGTCATCATTTCTTTCGCTGAGTGCTTTCATTGAATTAAAACCGCCCACACCGGCTTCGCTTATTACGGCTTCGCTTCCTCCGGTTAATATAATATCTGCTTTACCTAATCTTAATGTGTCCAATGCATTTATCATAGCGTGTGTGCTGCTGGCGCAGGCGCTAACGGTTGCGTAGTTGGGTCCTTTAAGATTATGTCTGATGGATACTTGTCCGGGAGCAATATCCAGAATCATTTTTGGTATAAAAAACGGATTGAATCTGGGAGTGCCGTCTCCATGGGCAAAGTCCTGTACTTCTTTCTGGAAAGTAATTAAGCCTCCTATTCCGCTACCCAGAATAACTCCGGCGCGTGTAGGGTCAAAATTTTCATCGGCTTTTAAACCTGCGTCTTCCATGGCTTGATCAGCGGCTGCAATTGCCAACTGGGCAAATCTGTCGAGCTTGCGCGCTTCCTTTTTGTCCATGTACTTTTCTACCTCAAAATTTTTGATTTCGCAGGCAAACTTTGTTTTAAATTTAGATGCGTCAAAGAGCGTAATAGGTCCGGCACCGGAAACTCCGTTTTTCAATCCTTCCCAATATTCTTCTACTGTATTTCCGATAGGGGTAATAGCTCCTATGCCTGTAATTACTACTCTTTTTTGATCCATATATAAATTAATAAATGTTTGTAAACTCTATGATACGTAAAACCGTACTTACAACGCTAAAAGGTATCAACGATGTGAGTACGGATTTATATCTTATAAGATCTGTTGTTACCGAATAGACTTATTTTGCGTGCTCTTCCAAATAGCTAACAGCTTGTCCAACTGTAGTAATGGTTTCAGCCTGCTCGTCCGGGATAGAGATGTTGAATTCTTTTTCGAATTCCATGATCAATTCTACGGTATCTAACGAATCTGCGCCCAAATCGTTTGTGAAAGAAGCTTCAGTTATTACTTCTGATTCTTCAACACCTAATTTGTCTACGATTATTTTTTTTACTCTGCTTTCGATTTCTGACATTGTAATATGATTTTTGTTACAGACGCAAAAATATAGCTTTTAATTAAAATAACTACAGTTTAGCACAAATTTTTTAATTAATGCTGTAAACCTGTTTTTCTGATGTTTTTTTTACTTCCTTAAAAAGTCACAGAATGTTAGATTTATAAAATTAAAGAAGATAAATTTTTTGAATAGAAGAAATGTATTTAATTTTAATGTCAAACTTTATAACAGAAATTTTATGTCGTTGCAATTTATTGATTACGGGTCGTCTCAATACAATGAAATGGTTGATTTACGTAGAACCGTGTTACGAAAACCGTTTGGGCTGGATTTTGACCAGGCATATCTTGATATGGATAAGGATAATATTTTGCTGGGTTGTTACGATGATGATATTCTGGAAGGCTGCTGCCAGTTAAAAAAAATAGATAAAAAAACTATGCAGCTAAGACAGTTGGCTGTTGCAAATGGTTTGCAGGGAAAAGGCATTGGCAAGGCTTTGCTGCGTTTTGCGGAAACGGTTGCAAAAGATTTAGGCTATAAGAGAATGTACATGCATGCCAGACAGGATGCGAAGCCTTTTTTTGAAAGATGCGGCTATGTTGTATATGGCGAGCCTTTTGAGCAACAGGGCATACCGCATTTATTGATGGAAAAGAAATTTTATCTGTAAATTCTATTTAGAATATTAAGTAAGCCTTACTGGGTAATTTTTCTATATCAATTTCAGAAATCATTTGTACTTCTTTAGTACTTCTTACAATTTCAATAATTTCATTACATTCTTCCTCGTCAATGTAATGCTCGCCTTTCATAAGCCAGAGGAAGTCTACGTGTTTAAATTCGGGAATTAAATATTCTCCGTCAAAACTATTATCATATAAATAGTGTGAAACACTACTGTTTTTAATGCTATGCTGGTAAACAGGGAAAAAATAGTTGCGGTCTTTTTTGCGGGTGATAATTTCAATGTCAACATTTAATTTAAAATCGTATCCCATCATTTTATTAATGTACCAGCAAAATTTATAATTCTTGAAATTGGTAACAATGCCATATACACGGCAATCTTCAAAGAAGTCATTAATCATGCTGTCTACGTCAAGCGAAAGAGTTTGCAGTTTAGCCATAATTGAAATTAATTGTTTTCCCTATTTCGTAAAATATTTTACAAATCTAATTGTATTTTTGCCAATCTCATGAGCAAAAACCAAAATAACGTAGATATTGCTGTTGTCGGAAATCCCAATTGCGGAAAAAGTTCTCTGTTCAATGCACTTACCGGACTGAATCAAAAAGTAGGAAATTTTCCCGGAGTAACTGTTGATAAAAAAACCGGAAATGCACATTTAGATAAAGATACAACAGTGCGTTTGATAGATTTACCGGGTTCTTATAGTTTGTACCCGCGCAGGGAAGATGAATGGGTTACGTATAATGTGCTGATGGAGCCAGACAAGGCTTTGAGACCTCATATGATTCTGCTGGTAATGGATGCCAGTAATCTTAAAAGAAATTTATTGTATTGCTCGCAACTTATCGATTTAAATTATGAGGTTGTTGTAGCAATGACTATGGGAGATATTGCTGCTAAAAAAGGAATTAAAATTGATGCAGATGAATTGTCCCGCGAGCTTGGAGTGCCCATCGTTCCTGTGAATCCGCGTACAGGAAAAGGCATTGAACAACTGAAAAAAGTTTTGCTTCAAACAGTAGAAAAAGAATTTTTAGGCAGAAAAAGTTTTATTGATATTCATGCATTAACGCCTGCATTAACCGAAGCGCAGGAGCAAATGCCGCAAGAAACTACACCTTACACTGTTTTGCATTCATTAATACATACGGATGAAGTTGTGGAAGATGATGCTTTGAAAAATAAACTCACTGCCATTAAACAACAACACGGCTTTAGCGAAACAAAAGTGCAGGCACAGGAAGTGTTGTACCGCTACCAAAAAATTCAGCAGATAATGCAGAATGCTGTAGTGGAGCCGGATCCGCTGAGGAAAAAAATATTTACCGACAGGATTGATAATGTTTTGCTGCATCGTGTATGGGGATACATTATTCTTATTGCGGTTGTGTTTTTATTATTCCAAAGTATTTACTGGGTTGCTTCTTATCCGATGGATTTAATTGATCAGGGTTTTGCTTCCCTCACTTCCTGGGTAGGTTCCTTCTTGCCTGAAACCTGGTGGGCAGATTTAATTGTAAACGGTATTCTTGCAGGTATTGGCGGCATTGTTATTTTTCTGCCTCAGATAATGATTTTATTTGGATTGATAAGTATTTTAGAAGATACGGGATACATGGCGCGTATAAGTTTTCTGATGGATAAACTGATGCGAAAGGTAGGGCTAAACGGAAAGAGCGTAATGCCCATGATCAGTGGGTTTGCGTGTGCTATTCCCGCTGTTATGTCTGCAAGAAGTATTGAGAATAAAAAAGAAAGATTGCTTACAATTCTTGTCACCCCTCTTATGAGTTGTAGTGCAAGACTTCCCGTGTATGTGATACTGATTGCCTTAGTTATACCCGATACTTATTTATGGGGCTTTGTGTCTGTGCAGGGCTTGGTGATGATGGGACTATACCTGTTGAGTTTTGTCTCCGCTTTGGTGGTTAGTTATATTTTAAAAGCATTCATTAAAATAAAAGAAAAAAGTCTTTTTATTCTTGAGCTACCTGTGTATAAAATGCCGCGCTGGAATAATGTTTTTGTTACCATGTATGAAAAGGGTAAAATATTTCTTGTGGAAGCCGGTAAGATTATTATGATTATCAGTGTTGTTATTTGGTTTATGAGTAGCTACGGACCTTCTTCGCGCATAGAACCTATTGAACAAAAGTATGAGTTGGCTTTACAGAATACTGAATTTAATACAGAAGAAATAGAGAAAAATTACGCTTCTGAAAAACTTGAAAATTCCTATGCAGGCATTGTGGGCAAAGCCATAGAGCCGGCAATTGCTCCATTAGGTTTCGATTGGAAAATTGGAATTGCCATTATTACGTCCTTTGCTGCAAGGGAAGTATTTGTAGGCACTATGGCTACTTTATACAGCGCAGATGAAAGTGATGAAGCTACCCTTCGCGAAAAGATGGACAACGCTACACGTCCCGACGGCTCTAAGTTATACACACTTGCTACCGGAGTTGCATTAATGATATTTTATGTATTTGCGATGCAGTGTATGAGTACGCTTGCAATAGTAAGAAGAGAAACCGGAACATGGAAATGGCCTTTGTTTCAACTTCTGTACATGACAGGAATAGCGTATGTTCTAAGCTTTATAGCTTTTAAATTGTTGAGCTAATAAAAAAAGATTAAAATAACAATATGATTTATATCACAAAAAAATAATAATGAGTTTTGCTTTTTTATTGAATTTTGTAATACATTTGTTTGTTGTTTTTAGAAGAATTACTTAGAAAATCATATATTCACAGAAACTTTTTAAAAAGTTTTTTTGTTTTTCGAAAAAAACTTCTAAAATTGTGGGC
>JAEWWO010000295.1 GCA_023396345.1 Bacteroidota bacterium | reverse complement strand
GTAATCACCAATGCGCCTGTTGCTTCGATTATGCAGGAAGATGAATAAAAAATTATACCGTATTATTTTGTGAAGACTGTGTTTTACGGTTTGCAAATTCATTAAACTCTTTCTGTATTTCAGGAGTAATGTATCCTTCAATTTCTTTTTGATACAATCTGTTATTCTTAAAATCTATAGTTATTAGTTGATCTCTTATAATCATCGAAGATATTTTATTCCATTCAAAAAACTTTCCGGGAAAATTATTAATAAGAACTCCTGAATCGTCCACCGCTATTCGCTTTGGCATTCTTATAGATGATTCTATCAAACCCAAAATAATATATAAACCACCTATTACAAACTTAAATACAGGATGCGGACAATAAAAAAACATAGCTATACCCGCCAGAAAAAAAGCATAGCGAAAAGGCGGCACGTATTTTTTTAAAAGTACAAATGCCCAGATAATAACGATGATAGCGCAAACTACAAATAAGAACACAGCCGAAGGGCGCAGGCGCGGTATACTGTAATAGTTAAACGCAAAATATAACAATGTTGCCAACGCACTCACAATTAAAAGATTGCTGATTATTCTCAGTTTTTTCTGATCATTCGATTTCACGATTATTTCGTAATTGTTTATATCACTCATAGTTTATACGTTGCTCATGGTTAATATATTCGACAAATTCCATAATACTCTTGCTCCCACATTGGCATCTGTATTTGTATCGCCGGTGCCTACTTCTACTAAATCAAAGCCTATAATTTTTCTTCCTGATTCCAATAATTTTCTTAATAAATAATTTATTTCTTCCGACTCAAAGCCTCCCTGCACGGGCGTTCCAGTATTAGGACATAATTTCGGATCTAATCCGTCAATATCAAAACTGATATATACATTTTCGGGTAATGTGGCAATAATTTCATCTGTAATATTTTTCCAGTTATCCCCTTCAAATATTCTCTCTTTAATATCCGCATCAAAAAATGCAGTAACCTTATCAGCATTATCATGCACAAAATCCCATTCTTCTTTACAATAATCTCTTATCCCGATTTGAGTAATATGCTGCACCTCCGGTATTTCGTTCAACACATTGTACATGATAGAGGCATGAGAATACACAAAATCTTCGTAAGCCTTTCTTAAATCGCAATGCGCATCTATTTGCAGAATACCGAAACTACTATATTTTTCTGCCAAAGCTTTGATGTATCCAAGTGGTGTGCTGTGGTCACCGCCGAGCAAACCTACCAGTTTACCTTTGTTGATATAATGCCTGGTATGCTCATATACCCAATCGTTGAGCATTATACCACCTTCATTGATATCTTTCAGACTTCTCGCCATAAAGTTGTTGGTACTTATATCTTCACCGGAACCAATAAAGTCTACATACAACTCAGCTTCTTTGCGCAGATAGTCGCTTTTCATTAATATTTTCTTATCCACATCCACCATATGAAAGCCATTCTTCCATGTGTCTTTATAATATTTATTAAATAAATCAACCTGAAAAGCAGCGGCAAAAACAGCATCAAAGCAACGTCCGGTGCCCGCTCCGTAACTTACGGTTACCTCCCAGGGAACAGGAAAAATAATGAGTTTTGCATCTTCTTCAGAAAACGGAAGACCGAAAATATTGGCATTAGGATTTGCTACACCGTTCTGATCAAAATTTGATAAATCAACCATGATAATTGTATAATAATTTATATGTAAATGTAAGAATGATTTTTAACTTAGTTTATTTCAGATTTTTATTGAACGCTTCTGCCCTTCCACTCATATTTACCAAACTTGCCCAGCCATCCTGAAATCAGCGTGTATAGTATATGAAATCCTTCCATCAGCGGAAAATATTTAAGTATTTCTGACTGACGGAAAAACTTACAGACATTGTGCATAAAAATCATTTCAATAGCTACTTTAAAAACATAAAATATTAAAAGCCATAAAAAATACTGTACATTAAAGAATCCTAAAATAAATAACAGCGGAAAAACAAGATTAGTAAAATAAACCAAAAACAATACTGCAACAATTCTTTTATCTTCATAGCTGTCAGCCTTGCTTGCCCAGCGTATACGCTGATTAAAAAAAGATTTTACTGTGGGCATGGGCAGTGTAGAAACAATAGCATCCTGCGAAAAAATATACTGCGTCTTTTCAGGATATTTTTTTTGAATTTTCCCCATCAAAAACATATCGTCGCCACTCGCCAAATGCTCAAATCCTTTAAAACCGTCTACTTCAAAGAAAATATCTTTTTTATAACATAAGTTTGCGCCGTTGCACATACTGTGAAAACCCGCAGAAACTGAAGATGCCGTAATGCCCTGTAAGCTCAGAAAATCAAGACATTGAAAGATGGATAAAAAACTTCCGTCATTAATAAAGCGTACGGGTGCAGCTATAAAAAAAGCATCTTTTTCCTGAATAAAAGCATTAAAATTATGCAGCCATTTTTCAGGGACAATGCAATCTGCATCTGTTGTAATAATGTATTCTCCTTTAGCTCTTTCAACAGCTTTTTGGATAGCCAGTTTTTTGTAAGAGTTTATTTTCTCCTCTTCTCTTATCAAATCTTTCATTTCAATAAAGTGTACAGATGCGCTTTGCTTCTGCCATTCTTTTACAATAGATAATGTTTTATCTGTGGAATAATCATCTATCACAATAATCTCAAGTAAATTCGTGTTGTAATTATTATCCAGTATAGATTGCAGCAAATTGTCTATATTATTTTCTTCGTTTCTGGCAGGAATAATAACAGTAAAAAAAATGCTTTCTTTATTTTTTGCAGGCTTGTAAACAGCAAGTTTATTAAACCAATTATTATATAGCAATATCATTACACAATAAAGAAAAACCAGCAATCCGGATATTATCAGCACATATATCATAATCAGTCTGTATAAAACAATTTAGAAATTTCTTTAGCGTGCGGCTCACGCAACAAAATATGTCCTCCGTTAATTACGTAATTGTGTACATGCTCTTCAGCCACAGCTTTTAAATAATTAATGTTTTCCGGATCAATTACCTTATCATGCTCTCCAAACATTGCATACACATGCACATTATGCTTTCTCAGATTAGCACCTACTTTCTTTAGATTTGGATGCATCTTACGCAAAGTTATCCATCTTTTCACCAATAACTTTCGCTCTTCCTTATCGGTTAAAAATTCTTTAGCTAAAACGTATATACTTCCGTTGATTGCTTTTATACGATAAAAAAACTTAATAAGACTAACAGCCCATGCAGAGTTTCTGTTCAGCACACGTAAAAGAAAGTTTCCGAAATGTGTTTCGGCAATCAGCCAATACCAAAATATTCTGTGCAATCCATCGGGTGCCAGTAAAATAATTTTTTTTACATGTTCAGGATAGTGTTCAAAATAATTCAGTGTTATTCTTCCGCCAAGGCTGTAACCCATCATCCAGAAATCTTTTTCTACATTTTCCGCTTCACTAATCAGCAGGAGTACTTTATGTAAATCAGCGGGATAAAATAATCGGTGTTCATTCCATCTGGTATCGCTGTGAAAAGGAAGCTCTACAGATATAAGTCTGAAATCCCCGCCAATATAAGGTTCCAGCACCTGAAACCTGTGACCTACAGATGCATAACCGTGAAAACAAAACACAGTTTGTTTGCCATTACCATATATGTAATAGGAAAAAAAGCTATTAAGATATTGTATTTTTTTCTGCATCTGCAAGTGCAAATGTAAGTGTTTGAGAGCAATTGAATATTAAATTTTATATTCGTGGCTGATTAATTATTATTCTTTTATATGTCAGGAAAAGTATATTTAATACCAACAGTTTTGCAGGATGACGAACAGGCTTTAAAAGCCATACCACCGTATGTGATTGATGCTGCAAAAAACTGTTCTTCTTTTTTTGTTGAAAACGAAAAAACAGCAAGGCGTTACCTGAAAAAAATATGGAAAGAAATTGTTATTGACGATTACTTCTGGATGCCGATACAAAAAGCAGAAGCGTCAACCGTTGAAGAGTTTACAAAGCGTTTGCAAGCCGGAGAAACAATAGGAATCATCAGTGAAGCAGGCTGTCCGAGCGTGGCAGATCCGGGACAGATATTAATTGAAAAAGCACAACAACTCAATGCCGCCATCATGCCTTTAACGGGACCAAATTCTATTTTACTCGCTTTGATGGCAAGCGGCATGAATGGTCAGCGTTTTGAATTTGTGGGATATCTGCCTATTGAACAATCTCAACGAAGAAAAGCAATTAAATCATTGGAAGAAACCTCTGCCAAGAATAATAAAACCATCATTTTTATTGAAACACCTTACCGGAACAATCCGTTAATCAGTGATATCCTTCAACAATGCAAATCGGATACAAAACTCTGCATTGCGTGCGACATTACATCCGAAAAGGAAATGATTAAAACCAAAACCATTGCACAATGGAAAAAAGAAACTCCCGACATACATAAACGTCCGGCTATATTCTTATTGTATGCAGGCAGATTGTAGACATTGAAATTATTTATTTAATGTTTTAAAATTTTGTTTCTATTTTAGCTTATTAATGTACAATGAATTTTCTTCTATATTAAACTATAATTATTATGAATAAAAAATTCTGGCTGATTGTATTGCTTCAGTTTATACTTTCTGTAGTATCCGGTTATCTCATTTCCAAAATGTCGTTTTTAGGAAGAGTGGGTATTAATTTTTTCTATCAGGAATATGCCATTCTTAAAGTGTGGTGGCAGACAGCCTTGCTATTCTTCGGTATCCAATTCTTTTTAATGATTCTGCAATCCATTGCTAAAACCAAACTCGTCTCCTGGGTGATTCTTATTATCTCAATTGCAGGGCTGGTATATATGTTCATTGATTTCAACAATACTTTTTCTTATAAAATACTGAAAGAAAAATTTCATGTAGGTTTCTACTTATTCTTTATCAGTACTATCATTCATTGTGTTTATTTTTTAATAAGACCCAAACCCGCTATTCGCAGAATGTAATAATGTTACCGCAAACAGACATACGCAATCTTTACAAACCTTTGCAACCGACGGTGAAGCTTGGTGTTTCGAATGTGGAGTACTGCGAAATTATTCCGCACGAATTGCTGCAACCTGTTATCTATTGTTATTGGGAACTGAAGACAAACATAATACTTGATCAACCTTTTATGTATCGTGTAGTTGCCGACGGATGTATTGATATCTTTTTTGAAGCAGATAAACCTTCCGAAAATTTTGTGATGGGATTCTGTAAACAATACACTGAATTTCCTTTAGAAAATTCCTTTCATTACATTGGTATTCGTTTTTTACCAACCATGTTTCCTCAGGTATTTAAAATAGATGCATCAACATTAAGTAATAAATTTCAGGAGTTAAATAATGTAATTCCACAAACAGCTTTCTTCTTATCCAAAAATTTTCAAGAAAAATATTCTGATAAAGATATTAAACAAATACTGGATGAATATTTTATAGCATTAATAAACAACTCTCACTTCGATAACGACCCAAGATTCTATGATGCCATTGATATTATCTTACAGAACAACGGACTTATAAATATAGAAAAAGATATTGATACCGGTTTAAGTCCGCGCCAATTAAGAAGAATTTTTAAGTATTATATTGGTGATACAGCCAAAACATTCAGTCAGGTTGTACGCTTTCAAAACATCCTGAAAGCAAAACCTTCTCTACAGAGTTTAAAGAAAAACAAATTATTTTTTGATGCAGGTTATTACGATCAAACACACTTCATAAAAGAGTTTAAAAACTTTTATGGCGTCACTCCATCCAAAGCATTCGGCAGATAATTTGTCCGTTTTTTACTATGTTTCTGTTTTTTAATTTTTCAACTTTGTATAGAAATTGAATGAGTATATCAATTGTATACCTTCAAATTTATTCTTAACCAAAAACTAATAAAGATGAAACTAAATGCAGGAATTATCACAGACAAGATTGCTGAAACTAAAGAGTTCTATACCAAAATTTTAAATTTTGGAGTGACATTTGAAAACGAATTTTATTTGTTAATGCATACTCCGGAACATGAATCAGAAATAAGTTTTTTGCTGCCGGAACATCCTACACAGCAGCCATTTTTTCATAAGTCATTTGAAGGCAAAGGTGTTTATCTCACTATTGAAACGGATAATGTAGACGAATTGTATAAAACAATAAAAGAAATGGGTGTTGAAATAAAAATTGACATACGTGATGAGCCCTGGGGCGACAGACATTTTGCTATTGCCGACCCTAATGGAATAGGTATTGATATAGTAAAATATTCTCCAAATACTTAAGTCATGAAACCATTAAACGAATCAAAAAACATTGGGCCTACCATTCTGAAAAAGCTAAATAAAATAGGAGTTTATTCTATAGAAGATTTAAAAATAATGACGCCAGCCGTGGCTTATATAGAAATTTGTAAACAAAATAAAGATAAAACAACTCCGCTTTGTTATTATTTATATTCTTTACATGGAGCTCTGATTAATATGCATTGGAAAGACCTTTCTGATAAAACAAAGGAAAGACTTAGAAAACAAGTAAAAAATCATATAAATAAGTTTTAATAATTCAGGCTTTGACACTACATTTGTCTAATGGCAAACAGCGTATCTTTTACAGAGCTCTCGGAGAAATTTGACGGAGAATTATATTTTCAGGATGCAGGAATACACAATGCACAACGCATGATATATGCTACGGATGCATCTGTTTATCAGGAAAAACCCATAGCGGTGGCACTTCCAAAAACTATTGATGACATCAAGCTGTTGATAGAATTTGCATCTGCACAAAACATTACCCTTATCCCACGTGCAGCAGGAACCTCGCTTGCCGGACAAGTGGTAGGCAAAGGTATAGTTGTAGATATTTCTAAATATTTCACTCAGATTCTTGAACTGAATGCAGAAGAAAAATGGGTACGAGTGCAGCCGGGGGTTATCAGAGACGATTTGAATATTTTCCTGAAGCCGCATGGATTAATGTTTGCACCGGAAACCTCCACCGCCAATCGTGCCATGATTGGAGGAATGATTGGTAACAACTCCTGCGGATTGCACTCTATTGTGTGGGGCGATACAAGAGATCACCTACTGGAAGCCAACGTAATTCTCAATGATAATTCTGAAGTTATTTTTAAACAATATACCAAAGAAGAAATTGCAGAAAAAGAAAATACTTCTACGCTGGAAGGCAGTATTTATAAGCAAATCAGCTCGTTGCTTGACAATGAAGAAAATGCAGAAACCATACACAACGGATACCCCAAAAAATCATTAACAAGACGCAATACAGGTTATGCATTAGATATGTTGCTGAATGATTTTGAAGAGAATCAAGGAGGATATAATCTTTGTAAACTGTTTTCAGGTTCGGAAGGTACTATCGGTTTTCTTACTGAAGCAAAAGTCAATCTTTTGCCATTGCCTCCTAAGCTGAACGCTGTGGTATGCGTGCATTGCAGCACTTTGATTGAATCTTTACATGCAAATAATATTGTACTGAAACATTCACCTATGGCATCTGAACTTGTTGATAAATATATCATGGATTTTACCAAAGGCCATCTTACTTATCAGCACAACAGATTTTTCTTACAGGGAGACCCCGAAGCTTTACTAATAGTAGAGTTTATGGAAGAAACGGAAGAAGCGTTGGACGAAAAAGCCGCTAAATTAATAGCTGATCTCACACAAAATAAACTGGGTTATGCTTATCCCGTAATTAAAGGGGATAAAACAAAACTGGTGTGGGATATAAGAAAAGCAGGATTAGGATTAATAAGAAATATGCCCGGAGATGCGCAGCCGGTAAACCTTATAGAAGATTGTGCTGTTCCGCCCGAAAACCTTCCTTATTATATTGAAGATTTACAGAAAGTATTAGAGAAGTATAATTTACAAGCGTCGTATTATGCACATGCCGGTGCAGGAGAATTGCATGTAGAACCTATGATCAATTTGAAAACACAGGAAGGGAAAGAAACTTTTCGTAATGTGCTGAAAGATACTGTTGATCTTGTTATTAAACACAATGGTTCGTTAAGTGGTGAACATGGAGATGGCAGATTGAGAGGCGAATTTATTCCTGATGTTTTGGGTAGTAAAGTTTTTGAGCTAATAAAACAAACAAAAAAAATATTTGATCCGCAGAATATTTTTAATGCAAATAAAATAGTAGATACTCCGCCAATGAATGAGTATCTGCGTTATGAGCCGAACAAAGAAGTAAGAAAAATAGATACCGTTTTTGATTTCAGTCGTCAGGAAAATATTCTCCGACTCGCAGAAAAATGTTCGGGCTCAGGCGATTGCAGAAGGTCTCATTTATCGGGCGGAACCATGTGTCCATCCTATATGGCTACACGCAGAGAAAAAGATACAACACGCGCCAGAGCTAATATTCTGCGTCAGTTTCTGACGGATTCAACAAAAGAAAATCCATTCGATAATAAAGAAATAAAAGAAGTAATGGATTTGTGTTTAAGTTGTAAAGCCTGCAAGTCAGAATGTCCGTCAAGTGTAGATGTAGCTAAGCTAAAGGCTGAATTTTTGCAGCATTACTACGAAGCGAACGGCGTACCTTTCCGCACGTGGATTGTTGGCAACTTTACACAAACACAGCAGCTCGGTATCATGATGCCCGCAATTTACAATGCTGTGGTAAAAAATAAAACCCTCAGCGGTCTCGTAAAACAAACTATTGGTTTTGCAAAGGACAGATCTTTGCCCACAGTAGGCAACACTTCTTTCAGAAAATGGTACAATGATGATAGCAAAACTATTTCCACAACAAAGAAAAAAGTAATTCTCTTCTGCGATGAATTTACTAATTACAATGATGTAGAAATTGGTAAAACAGCTGTCAAACTATTGAAAACACTAGGTTATGAAGTAGTAATGCCCAAACATAAAGAAAGTGGCAGAAGCTCTTTATCTAAAGGATTGATTAAAAGAGCAAAAAAATTAATCAACGAAAATATAGAAATACTCAGTCAGTATGTAACGCAGGATAGTCCGCTTATAGGCATAGAACCCTCTACTATTCTCACTTTCAGAGATGAAGCGCTGGATTTATGTGTGCCTGAAAACAAAAAAAAAGCACAAAATTTGGCTGCCAATAGTTTTTGTATTGAAGAATTTTTAGCCTATGAATTTGAAAAAGGAAACATAACTTCCGACCAGTTTACCAAGGATATGAAACAAATAAAACTGCATGGACATTGTTACCAGAAAGCCTTTAAACTGGTACCTGCTGTAAAGAAAGCTTTGACAATTCCCGCAAATTATTCCGTAGAAGAAATTCCGTCAGGATGCTGTGGCATGGCAGGTTCTTTCGGATACGAAAAAGAACATTTTGAAGTTTCTATGCAAGTGGGAGAACTCGTACTATTACCCGCCGTACGAAATGCTTCCAAAGAAACTTTAATAGCTGCACCCGGCACCAGTTGCCGGCATCAGATAAAAGACGGTGCACAAACAAGAGCCTACCATCCTGTAGAAATCCTATGGGAAGCGGTGGAGAAGTAGGTTGTAAGTTCTAAGTTATAGGTTGAGGTTGAGGTTGAGGTTGAGAATAAGATTTAGACTGAGGCTGAGGTTGAGAATAAATCAAACTCTGATTATTTATCATTAATCATTCACCATTAACAATTCCTTTCTACTTCAAACTTCCCTAAATTACTTATGCACACGCTGTTGATATCCACGCAAATGCACGCCAATAAAAGACTTAAAGGTATTATTCACATCCTGTGTACAATTAAAACTGCTTTCTTTGGTTTTTTGCTCGGATATTTGCTTTGTCAGTTTAGCTAATCAATAAATCATTTTAATGTAAAAACATAGACCTAAGTATTCATAGTACTTGTGACGATGTTTTCACAAAAATCACTCAATAAATATGGAAAAGTATGTTATCAAACGCAATGGAGAATATCAGCCTCTGGAATCCTACAAGATAGAAGATGCCATTAAAAAAGGATTCAATAGTGTTCAGAAAGAATACGATGCTGCTGTCTTTATCAAAGTAATGCAGGAGCTTGAGAAAAAAACCACATGGGCGGTAGAAGACATTCAGGACATTATCGAAAAAGAGTTGTTTGACGCACAGCACTTTGATGTAATGCGCTCCTTTATGCTTTACAGACATACACGCAAAATGCAGCGCGAGCATATTGCCGGACTGAATGAAGATACTACTTATGTTGACAGCACACATACCATTGAAGAATATATACACGAAACCGACTGGCGTATAAATGCCAATGCCAATACCTCCTACTCCAATGCAGGTCTGGTAAACAATGTAGCCGGAAAAATTATAGCCAATTACTGGCTTGATAAAGTGTATTCAAAAGAAGAAGGTTATGCACACAGAAACGGAGATTATCATATTCACGATCTGGATTGCCTTACCGGATATTGTGCAGGATGGAGTTTAAGAACCTTACTGAATGATGGATTTAACGGTGTACGTGGCAGAGTGGAAAGCCGTCCCCCATCACACTTTCGCGAAGCTTTAGGACAGATGGCAAATTTTCTTGGTATACTTCAGAGTGAATGGGCAGGCGCACAGGCGTTCAGTTCATTTGACACTTATCTCGCACCTTATGTATTCAAAGACAAATTAACTTTTAATGATGTTTTGAAAGCTGTAAGAAGTTTTGTGTACAATTTAAATGTACCTGCTCGCTGGGGTCAGTCACCTTTTACCAATATTACTTTAGACTGGGTGGTGCCTAATGATTTAAAAGAACAAATGCCTACAAAAAACAATCATCACTTGTTTACCAACATCAATGATGATGCGCTTTTGCTGGAAGCAAAAAACAGAGGTGCAGAAGAATTGATTGATTTAAAATATGAACATTTCCAAAAGGAAATGAACATGATCAACAAAGCTTATTACACCGTAATGACCGAAGGCGATGCCAACGGACAACCTTTCACGTTCCCTATTCCAACGGTAAACATCACGGAAGACTTTGAC
>JAEWWO010000291.1 GCA_023396345.1 Bacteroidota bacterium | reverse complement strand
GTTGTAAGGAGTTGGTTTTTGTTTTCTGAAAAAAGCCGTACGTCCCAGCTGTTTCAAATAAGAGTTCACATCTTCTGTATCACTGTCTTCTACCGCATCTGCCAAATCATTAATAATCCCTAAAACTTCACCCGGATAAAACTGTGTGGGATGCGCAGTCAGCACCAGTCTTACAGAAAAATCTTTTAGTTTTTCGCGAAGATTATTTTCATTTTTATTCTGGCTTACCTGACTTTGTAAATGCTTCATAGTGCCTCTGCCGTTCATATCATTCACTTTTGAAAAAGCGGCATCTTCCAAAGCATCAAATAGTACAACCTGACGTTCTGCATATTGAATAAATCTGAAAAGCAAATCAATCTGATGTTGTTCTCTTGAATAATGCGCATACTGCTGCAAAAAAGAATCGATTAATTCAGCCGGACTTTTCCCATTCATATAGCCTTCTTCGCAATGCAGTAAAAATAAAGAAAGCATTACTCCCGTCTTTTCTACTTTATGGAAAGGTAGTGATGTAAAAAGACTATTATATAGCTGAAACCTTGTGCCTACAAGTGTTTTAAAACTTTTGAGCGATTTATTGTAAGTGTAATTCATGTAAGTAACTAATAATTTAGCGATGCAAATGTATTGAAATTAATGCAGGAAGAATGTTATATATAAAAAACGTTATTATAAATTGAGGCTGTAATAACGTTTTTCAATATCAGTCAAAAGTAATTATAACAACCTCACTTTAAGTACTCCCTGAATATTCTTTATTTTATCCGTATTATACCCCGTCATATCACTATCCACATCAATCATTGTATAGGCATAATCTCCTTTACTTTTATTAATCATATCCTTAATATTTATCTGATCTTCAGCCAGTGCTGTGGAAATTTGTCCGAGCATATTAGGAATATTTTTGTGTGCTACAGTAATTCTGTGAGCGGAAGAAGAGATACCCATTTCGCAGTTGGGAAAGTTCACTGAATTTTTAATATTACCGTTTTCCAGGAAATCCATTGTTTGTTTCACAGCCATAACTGCACAGTTATCTTCAGACTCAGGCGTTGAAGCTCCAAGGTGTGGTATTGCTATTACTCCTTCTTGATTAATTAAATCATCTGTGGGGAAATCTGTTACATATTTACCAACCTTTTTGTTGTTAAGCGCTTCTTTAATATCTGTGTTACTCACAAGTTCACCTCTTGAAAGGTTGATAATTCTAACGCCTTCTTTCATTTGAGCGAAAGCTGCAGCATTGATATATTCATTCGTTTCTTTGGTTAAAGGCACATGCAAAGTAATGTAATCGCTTTTTTCGAAAATAGTACTCAGGTCATTGGCACGCTGTACCGCTCTGGACAATCCCCATGCAGCATCTACAGAAATATACGGATCATATCCCAATACTTCCATTCCTAAATTAACCGCAGCATTGGCAACCATTACGCCAATAGCACCCAAACCAATTACGCCCAAAGTTTTACCTTCAATTTCAGGACCTACAAACTGCGCTTTGCCTTTTTCTACCTGCTTATCAACATCATTTCCCGTTAAAGAATTTGCCCATAAAATTCCATCATATACTTTTCTGGAAGATAGTAATAACGCCGTTATAGCCAATTCCTTTACTGCATTTGCATTGGCTCCGGGTGTATTAAAAACAACGATTCCTTCTTCAGAACATCTGCTTACCGGAATATTATTTACACCTGCACCCGCTCTGGCAATGGAAAGCAAAGATTCCGAAAATTCAGCATCATGTATGTTTGCACTTCTCAGCAACACAGCATCCGGAGACGCATCTGCTTCATTCACCTTATATTTTTCGTCAAATTTTATTAATCCTTTAGATGAAATCTGATTTAATGTTTTTATCTGATACACTTCTGATTTATTTTATTTTTATTTATTATCTGATTCAAATTTTTTCATAAACGCCACCAACTGTTTCACACCTTCCAATGGCATGGCATTATACATACTTGCACGCATACCTCCTACTGATCTGTGACCTTTTAATTGCACGAAACCCGCTGCAGTAGCCTCTTTGATGAATTTATCATTCAGCTCATCACTTGTAGTGACAAAAGGAACATTCATTACAGATCTGTCTGCCACTTCGGCTGTGCCGCTGAACAACGAAGATTCATCAAGATAATCATACAGAATCTTAGCTTTATCTATATTAATTTTTTCAATGGCATCAACACCCCCCATTTCTTTAAGCCAGTCGAAAACAAGTTTGCAAATATAAATACCAAATGTCGGCGGTGTATTAAACATAGATTCGTTTTCAATATGCGTTTGATACTTCAGCATCGTTGGTGTGAAATCCATTGCATTGCCTGCCAAATCTTCTTTGATGATGACCACCGTTACACCTGCTGCTCCCAGATTTTTTTGCGCACCTGCATATATCAATCCAAATTTAGATACATCATAATTCTTAGATAAAATATCGGACGACATAACCGCAACTAAAGGTACAGTGCCGGTTTCAGGCAATTGACTGTATCTTGTTCCGTAAATAGTATTGTTTGTTGTGATATGAAAGTAATCAGCATCCGCATCAAATTTTGAAGCATCTAATTGTGGTATGTAGCTGAATGTTTTATCTTCGGAAGAAGCCACAACATTTACGTTGCCGTATCTGCCCGCTTCTTTAAATGCTTTCTTAGCCCAAACGCCCGTTAATACATAATCTGCTTTTTTATTTTTATTCATCAGATTAAGCGGTACCATTGCAAACTGCATGGAAGCGCCGCCCTGTAAAAATAATACTTTATAATTTTCCGGAATATGCATCAGCTCGCGCAACGAACTTTCGGCTGCCTGGATAATAGCCATATAATCTTTTGAACGATGGCTCATCTCCATTACCGACATACCTGCCGATCTGTAATTCAATAAATCTGTCTGTGCTTTTCTAAGTACCGCTTCAGGCAGTGCTGAAGGACCTGCCGAAAAATTAAACACTCTTTCCATAGTTTATATTTATTTTATTTTCATTATTTAACAATCAAAAGTAAGAATCAAATACGGATTACACGGATTAATAAAATATTATTTCTTCATTATCATACTAACAAACAGTCAATATTAATCCTTTGAAATACTGATGAACATTGACTTATACAAGATACTCAAATAAAATATCATTTTTATTCAGTTCAGTAAAATCAATATTATACTTAATCATTCTTTCTATCAACGGGTTGTAATCAATTTTATTCAGGAGTTCGATACCCACTAAAGCAGGACCGTTTTCTTTATTGGTTTTGTGGATATATTCAAAGCGGGAAATATCATCATTTGGACCGAGTACTTCATTCAAGAACTCACGTAATGCACCGGGTCTTTGCACAAAGCGAATAAGAAAATAATGTTTCAGTCCTTCGTACTGCAAAGACAATTCCTTTATCTCAGGCATACGATCAATATCGTTATTACTGCCGCTTACAATACACACCACATTTTTACCTACAATGCGATCGCGATATTCATCCAATGCTGCAATAGATAAGGCTCCTGCAGGTTCTGCAACTATAGCATCTTTGTTATACAATTCCAGAATAGAAGAACATATTTTTCCTTCCGGAACTCTTGTTACTTCATCGGTAACTTCTTTTGCTACAATATAATTTAAATCTCCGATGCGCTTAACGGCAGCACCATCAACAAAACTATTTATTTTACCTAAGGTAACCGGCCCGCCTTGTTTAAAGGCTTCTGTAAGAGAGGGCGCACCTTCGGGTTCTACAGCAATTATTTTTGTATCAGGATGAAATTTTTTCGTATAAGCTCCAACACCTGACAACAATCCGCCACCGCCAACGGGTATAAAAATAAAATCTATCGGCTCTTTATCTTCAAAAATTTCATGTGCAATGGTTCCCTGACCTTCAATTATTTTTTCATGATCGAAAGGAGGAATAAAAGTCATTTGATTTTCTAAGGCAAAATGTTTGGCCTGCGTGGCGCAATCATCAAAATTATCTCCAAACAAAACAATTTCAATATTTTCACCTCCGAACATTTTTGTCTGATTAATCTTTTGTTTGGGAGTAATGCTCGGCATGTATACAATACCTTTTATGTCCAGCGCCTTACAGCTGAAAGCAAATCCCTGTGCGTGATTGCCAGCACTTGCACAAACAACTCCGTTCTTTACAGCTTCTTTAGGCAGTGAACTAATCATATTATATGCTCCACGCAGATTATACGATCGCACAATCTGTAAATCTTCTCTTTTAAGATAGACATTGCAGTTATATTTTGCAGAAAGATTTCGGTTGAATTGCAATGGCGTGTGTTTCACTACCTCTTTTAATCTTTTGCTGGCTTTTTCAAAGTCAACATTCAGATTTTCTATTTGATCAAAATCAAACATCCGCTTGTTGTTTTTTTAATAAAAGAGACTGTCTAAAAAAGATTATTTATCGTTCTGAGCGAATCACGGTTTATAAGGAGAAATGAAGGATTCTAAATATTGTATTTTATATTCTTCACTCCGTTCTGAATGACAATCTTTTTTAGACAGCTTCATAAATTTTTAGTTATTTTCAGGTCTTAAACTTCTTACAGTTTTACCTGCCTGCCACATTTCGCTATCCTGCAATTCTTTTAATTCAGCATTCAGTTTTTCTCGATAATCAGACTGAGAGTTGCTGTCTATGGAACGTTGAGATTCTTTACCTGTAGCTACACTTTCATACAACTCTTCAAATACAGGCTGGGTAGCATCTTTAAATTTCTTCCACCAGTCCAAAGCTCCGCGTTGTGCGGTTGTTGAACAGTTTGCATACATCCAGTCCATACCGTTTTCTGCAACCAATGGCATTAAAGATTGTGTAAGCTCTTCTACAGTTTCGTTAAATGCTTCTGATGGTGTGTGACCTTTGGAACGCAATACTTCGTACTGTGCTGCAAAAATTCCCTGAATGGCGCCCATCAATGTCCCGCGCTCTCCGGTTAAATCGCTGTACACTTCTTTTTTAAAATCTGTCTCAAACAAATAGCCACTTCCCACAGCAATACCTAATGCAATGGCTCTGTCTTTAGCTTTACCTGTAGCGTCCTGATAGATAGCAAAACTGCTGTTGAGTCCGCGACCTTGCAGGAACATACGACGCAAAGAAGTACCCGAACCTTTTGGTGCAACAAGGATTACATCTACATCAGCCGGAGGAACGATACCTGTTTGTTCATTAAAAGTAATACCGAAGCCATGAGAGAAATACAAAGCTTTTCCGGCAGTTAAATGTTTCTGAACCAAAGGCCACAATTCAATCTGAGCAGCATCGCTTAACAGATAACAAATAATGGTACCTTTTTCTAAAGCTTCTTCTATTTCAAATAAAGTTTCGCCGGGAACAAATCCGTCAGCAATTGCTTTATCCCAGGTTTTAGAATTTTTTCTTTGTCCTACTATAACATTGATTCCATTATCTTTTTGATTTAATGCCTGACCTGGTCCCTGTACACCATAACCAATTACAGCAACTGTTTCATCTTTCAATACTTCCTGTGCTTTAGAAAGTGGAAATTCTTCGCGGGTTACTACATTTTCTTCTACACCGCCAAAATTTAATTTTGCCATTTTTGTTTTTTATTTTTTGATTAAAGTTTGATTTTTATTAATAAATTTTCGTAGTTCAACTACATGGTAAATACCTGTTCGTTCTTATCGAGAAACTCATTTTCTATTACTTCGCGTGACGGAGCTTCTGCTTCAAATTCTTTTAATTTTTCGTGGAAACCCTGACTGTTTTTAATGATAGCGATTCTTGCACTGCGCACAAATTCTATCAAACCGAACGGAGCAAGTGCTTCCAGCAGTTTGTCTATTTCCTCTCTGTGACCCACGTTTTCAAATACAGTATAATCATTTCTGATTACTACTGCCTGTGCACCACATTCGCGCAGAAGTCTTTCTACCACTGCTTTTTCAGCGATAACATCTGTAGGCACTTTGTACAATGCCAGCTCCTGCCAGATGATTTCGTCATTTGTACTGTAATAGGCTTTCAGTACTTCTACCTGTTTTTCTATCTGACGACAAATTTTACGAATCAGATCTTCGGTTTCATCAATTACAATTGTAAATCTTGAAATGCCTTCAATCTCTGTAGGAGATACATTCAGACTTTCTACATTTATTTTTCTTCTGGAGAACATAATGGCAATTCTGTTTAACAGACCAATCTGATTCTCGGTAAATATGGTAATTGTATATTCTTGTTTATTGCTCATAATGATAGCCCCTTTTTATTCCCCAAAGGGCAGGTTTTTCTATGATTTAATATCTTCTTTTGTATCAAATTTTTAATAGCCCGTTCCTTTTCCCCTTAGGGGATTAAGGGGCTTTATTTTAATCTTATTTCACTTACACTGTTTCCCTGTGGTACCATCGGGAATACATTGTTTTCTTTACCCACCATTACTTCCAGCACATATGCTCCGTCATGTTCCAGCATTTCTTTTAGTCCGGCTTCCAAATCTTTTCTGTCGGTAATTTTTTTAGAAGCTATTCCATATCCTTCGCACACTTTCTGATAATTAGGACTTTCTATGTTTACAAATGAATAGCGCTTGTCGTGAAACAGTTGCTGCCACTGGCGTACCATTCCTAAAAATTCATTATTTAAAATCAATATTTTTACGTTGGTTTTAAATTGCATGATTGTACCGAACTCCTGAATGGTCATCTGAATACCACCGTCACCAACAATACCAACTACTGTTCTGTCCGGAGCACCATACGCAGCACCAATTGCCGCAGGAAGTCCAAAGCCCATGGTACCTAATCCGCCTGAAGTGATGTTGCTTCTTGTTTTATTAAACTTACCATATCTGCAGGTAACCATTTGATGTTGTCCAACGTCTGTAACCAATACGGCATCACCGTTTGTTAATTCATTCAGATGTTTTATAACTTCACCCATAGTCATGATATCCGTTTGCGGATTCATCTCTTCGGTAATGACTTCTTTAACTTCTTCTTTTTCCAGCTCACGGAATTGTTGCAGCCATTCGCTTCTGTCTTTTTTCTCAATTAATTCTGTCAGCATGGGTAATGTTTCTTTACAATCACCCCAAACAGGAACTGTTGATTTTACATTTTTATCAATTTCCGCAGGATCAATATCAAGATGAATAATCTGTGCCTGTTTAGCATATTTGTCTAATCTACCGGTAACGCGGTCGTCAAAACGCATACCGATAGCGATTAAAACATCACATTCATTAGTCATTACATTTGGTGCGTAATTACCATGCATACCCAGCATACCCACGCCCAGCCTGTGATCCGAAGGAATAGCACTTTCACCCATAATTGTCCATCCTGAAGGAATATCAGCTTTTTCTATAAATTCAATAAATTCTTTTTCTGCATTTCCCAGCATCACGCCCTGACCAAAAACAACGAAAGGTTTTTTAGCTTCATTGATAAGATTTGCTGCTCTTTCTATATATTCTTTTCTGATGATAGGTTTTGGTCTGTAACTTCTGATATAATTACATTTCTCATAACCGGGAAATTCAAATTTTTCTATCTGTGCATTCTTGGTAATATCAATTAATACCGGTCCGGGTCTTCCTGTTTTAGCAATTAAAAATGCTTTGGCTAAAACTGCAGGAATTTCCTTAGCTTCTGTAATCTGATAATTCCATTTAGTAACCGGTGTTGTGATGTTTACCACATCTGTTTCTTGAAAAGCATCTGTACCTAGTAAATGAGCAAATACCTGTCCGGTAATACAAACCAACGGTGTACTGTCAATCATGGCGTCAGCAAGTCCTGTAACCAAGTTAGTTGCGCCCGGTCCACTTGTAGCGAAGACGACACCCACATCACCTGAAACTCTTGCAAAACCTTGTGCCGCATGAATAGCTCCCTGTTCATGACGAACTAAAATGTGTTTAATTTTTTCGTTGTAATCGTACAACGCATCATAAATAGGCATAATGGCACCACCCGGATAACCGAAAATAGTGCTTATATTTTCGGCAAGTAGTGCTTCCAATACTGCCTGTGAACCGCTTAACTCTGCCATTTTGTTTTATTTATTTAATTTATAATTATTAAAAATTTTTGTTTTTTCTGAATGCTATAATTTGTTGTGTGTGATGCTTACCGTGCCAAATGCTTACCAATAAAAGGTTCCACAACTTTACAGGTTTCTCTCTGTCAGGATAAACAACTGTACGCATCCAGTCTGATTCTGATAAATTACTCAACAATGCTTCCCACTTTTTGTGTATAGCATGTAACAGAGTAATCGATAGTTCAACAGGAACTGTGTTATCATTTAATTTTATCCAGGCATCCTGATCAAAAGGCGTAACAATCGGATTATCCTGCGCCAAAGCAAATTTGCATCTTGCATAATAATTGATACTGCTATCAGCCATATGATGCACAAACTGTGCAGGCGACCACCCACCTTCTCTGTAAGG